>PLLD01000046.1 GCA_003141205.1 Gemmatimonadota bacterium | reverse complement strand
CGTATCCGCCGAGTCCGCGCGCAGCGCGTTCAAGTCCGCCGTCCACGTCGCATTGTCGCTGTTGTTGAGAGCGTATTCCGCCTCGATGAGGCGCGCTTCGATCCCACTCGCCATCGGGACGAGTTCCGACGCATACCCGAACTTCGTCGGGAAATACCACACGGTGTCCGTATTGACCGTCATGTATGCATATCCATCGCATGTCTCCGCGATCGTGCTGTCGATCGCGATTCGAGGATCCGCGGCCGAGAAATAGTTGAGCCCGTTCCCGCCCTTGTGATCCGCGACGTTGACGAGACCGCAGCCGAAGTACGCCGATTGCTCGTCGTACAGATTTTGCCCGCCTGGGCTGTATCCCCCGGGGTGCAGGTCCGTGTTGTACACGAAGCTGGTAGGCACCGCGGCAACGGCCGCCGCCGCGGGAGCAAACTGCCCGCGATTCAGCAGCGTGCGCGCCTGGCCAATCGCGGCCAGGTATTGGATCGTATCGCTACCCGACGCATTCGCCGCGGCCGAGTCGAAATCCGTGAGGGCGGTCCCGAGCAGCGAGTCACGGGTGAGCGGCGAGCCGTACTGGACCCCGGCACCCACGACGAGCTGTCCCAATGGCAGCCCCGCGCAATAGTTCTCGGCCGCGATCAGCTCGGTGTAGCCGACAAGAGCGTACGCCTCGCCGACCTTCGACTTCGCGCCGGCCGGCTCGAATTGCTTGAGGAGAGGCAGAGCCTGGAGCAGAGTGACGCGGGCAGCCAACAGCGTTTGCAACGTCGCATCGCCGGCCTCTCCGAAGCCGCCCCCCCCCGTCGTGCGGCGGGCCTCGATGTTGGCGTCGGTCGACAGGTAGACGAAAGAGACCAGCTGGAATTCATCGCCCAGCAGTCCGGTCCATTGGATTAGCCCGCTGAACCCCCGCGCGATCCCTTGGAATACCTGTCCCTTGCCGTTGTTGAACAGCAGCTCGGCCCCCGACTGACTATTGTATGCGCCCGCAACGGTGACGCCCGCCGGGGGCGGCACGCTGAGCACATCGCTCGGCTTGCACGCCGTGAGCAGCAGGGCGGCACCGAAGACAAGCGTCGCGGTGCGCGACACGTACGGCGTACCGGTTCGTCCCAGAACATTCATTGCTGGCATTTTTGTCAGAGTCCGAGGTTGAGCCGAATGACCCAGTACCGCAGCAGCGGAATGGCCTGATTGTCTGCGCGAATGTCGTTATTGACCGTGTACGTGTTCGACGTGGGGCTGAGCGTCGCGTTCTCCCCTTCCGTGCTGCTCACCTCCGGATCGACCCCGAGGTAGCGCGTCCACAGCGCCAGATTCCGCACGGCGCCCGTAAGGCTGAGGGTCTGCATCCGCAGTGAGTGTGTAAGCCGCTGCGGCAGCGAATATGTCAGCGACAGCTCGCGGAACCGGACGTACGTGCCGTCTTCGTAAAACCCCTTGGCCGGAGGATAGCCCCCATTCACGCCCGTCTGGGTGATTTGCTGGGACGCAAGATTCCGTGCCTGCTCCCACAGCGGCGCCTTGAAGTTGGACGCGTAGTCGATCTGGTTGCCCGTCGCCTCCCAGTACATGTTGAGATCGGCGTCGCGGAAGCCACCGCGATAGTCGAGGAGCGCGTTCAGGCTGATGGCGCCGTTCCACAACGCCAGGTGCGTGGAGAACGACATCTCCTGCGTCGGCAGGCTCGATCCCGCAAAGACGAGGGTGTTTCCGACGGTGACTTCGTCCGCCTCGAGCACTCCATCGTGATTGGCGTCGGCATACTGGGTCTGCGGGGCCCAGTACCCGTACAGCGGATAGCCCGCCGCGAACTGGAAGTACCCGAAGCTGTTGTTGAGCTGCGGCGGAACGCCCGGCGCGAGGGTGACCAACTTGTTGCGGTTGACCGATCCGTTGAGCGTGACGTCCCACGTTAGCGCGCGACGCTGCAGGATCGTCGCGCTAATCGTTCCCTCCATGCCGGTGTTGCGGACCTCGCCGACATTCTCTTCGTAGGATAGTCCGCCGAGCTCCCATCCGGTGCCCGACGCGACGAGGGCATTGTGTGTGGTCTTGGAGTAGCCGGTCAGATCGATGCTCACGCGGTTGTGCAGAAGGCTCAGGTCAAAGCCTCCTTCATATTCCAGCGAGCGCTCCGGCTGCAGATTCGGATTCTGGACATTGGAGATGTCCACGGTGGGTATTTCCACGCCGCCCGCGATGTTGACCGTCGGCGCGTACAGTTGGAGCGCAGAGCCGTTGGGTGGCTGCACCCCGGACTCACCGAACGCCGCGCGCACGCGCACCGTCGTCTGGGCCGATTGCAGCGCGAGCCAGGACACGCTCGCTTTCGGGTAGACCGCGACCGCGTAGTTGGCTCCGAATCCGCTCGCCGCGTCGATGCGGACCGCGCCATCGACGAACAACCGATCGGACAGTCCTAGCTCCTCATCGGCGTACCCTCCGAGCGTAGCTTGCCGGTCGCCGATCTGCGTGACCGTGGGATCGACTGCGCCATTCAGAGTTTGGTTCGTCGTGGTGATGCCGCTGGCCAGGGCGCTCTGCCCCGCGATGCGCGTGTCCACGAGCTGCATCCCCACCGACGTCACCGAGCGCAGACTGTGCGTGACGGCTGCGGTCACGGCCCCGCGCAGGTCAACGGTATAAATGTCGTTCGTCGTATTGGTGATCGCGAGCGACGCTGGCACGTAGGGATAGAGGGGCACGACCTGGGGGTCCAGCTCCGATTGGGCGATCTGGGAGCCGTGATCGATGCCGACAGTTCCGTGACCGACAAACCATGAGGTGGGGCGCCAGTTGGCTGTCATACCTCCGGTGAGCCGATCGGTGTTTTGGCTGACGGGCTGCGCGAATTCGTACGGCGGAAGGTCCCCTGGCAGGGAACCGTAGCCCAGGTTGTTTGCCGGTGACGGCGGTTGGCCCGTGCCGAAAAGGACCGCTCCGCGAGTCAGGCTGCCGGAGTTGGGCGCGCTCTGGTACGTCGACATGTATGCGGCGTTCGCGCTCAAATCCGCCGTGGATCCAAGCTTGATCGACGTGTTCGTCCGAATCGAGCGTTGCTGCTCCGAGTTCGGCTTGTATGCCGAGGCGGGCAAGTCGAGGGAATCGGCCTCCGGATAGAACGCGCTCGGGAGCTTCATGATCCCCGTCTCGTTCGACAGACCGCCAGATACGAAATACCGGATGGCCTCGGATCCGCCACCGACTGACAGATCGTACTTCCCCCTGTCCCCTGTACCGGCGTAGAGCGAATAGGCCGGGTCGTTCAGCGGGTCGAAATTGGTGATACTGTCGACCACGCACGATCCGACGGCCGATCCGACGTCCGTGTTATAGACATAGGGCACGAGCGAGCAGCCAATCGGAGTGTGACTCGGATCCGTTGTGTGCCCCCAGCTGTAGTACATCGACCCGAAACTGACGGGAATTTTGCTCTCCGTCTGCTCCGCGGAGACCTTCCACTGCGGACGGCCGACCGCTCCATGCTTGGTCGTGACGACGATAACACCGTTGGCAGCGTCGGTACCGTATTCCGTCGAGGCGGCCGGTCCTTTCAGAACGTCGATCGTCTCGATGTCGTTGAAATCCAGATCGTTGAGGCGCGACGGCGACGGGTTGGTGCCTCCGTAACCGGCCAGCGATTCGGCGGTGCCGGGCGTGTTGTCCTGCCGGATGCCATCGACGATGATGATCGGATCGCTCTGCAGCACGAGACTCGACTGCCCGCGGATCCGGATCGCCGGGCCCGAGCCGGTGATGCCCCCCTGCTCGAGGACCTCGACGCCCGGCGCGCGCGCGGAAATGAGATCGGTGATGCTCGTGATCGGTGCCGTGGGCGTGATCGAGTCGGCGTTGATCGTGGAGATCACGTTGCCGACTTCGAAGCGCCGCTGCTGGCCGACGGCGGTCGTAACGACCTCGTCCAGCTTGGTCGCCGCGGCGGAGAGAGCGAAGTCGAGCGTCGTCACCTTCTCCTCCCCCACAACCGTGAGCTGCTTCGTGAGCGCCTGGTAACCGACGCGCCGGGCGACCACGCTGTAGGTCCCCGATGCCACGCCGTGGATCGCGTACTTCCCATCGGCGTCGGCCGTCGTCGCGAGACTCGTGCCCTCGACTCGGATCGTCACCTGCGAGAGCGGTGACTTGGTCCCCACGTCGATCACATGCCCGGTGATCGTGCCGGTCCCCTGACGCCGGGCCGCTGTCGGGCGTACCGCACCCCCGCGCGGAATGATGGCGGCCACCCGTCCGTCGGCGGACAGCTGGACGTCGAGCCCGAGCCCGCTCAACAGTTGGAACAGCGCTGCGCCGACCGTGATGTCCGTCGCGCTCATGGAGACGCGCCGGTCGAGCGGTACGATCTCCCTGCTCGCCAGAAAGTGCAGCTGCGCCTGGCGCCCGATCTGGTCCAGCGCCGCTTGGAGCGGCACTTGAATGAACTCGACCGTCACCGTGCGCTTGAACGGCTCCGAGGCACTCACGTCGACCGCCGGCGTCGCGGCCGTCGGCGCCGAGAGAAAGCGTGGACCGCTGTCGGCGAGCTGGAGGGGGTGAGGCAGGCCCTGTCCGCGTATATGAGCGGGAAGCAGGGACGCCACAACGAGGCAGGCGGCGAAACCGCCGGCGAGCGCACGATACGGTCTGTGCATGGGCCTCTTCTCGGGGAAAGACATGGGCGAGTGGGTCTACGGGAGCGAGCGGGGACGCGCGGAATCGGTGCGGACGCCGGGATTGGCGTGCAGCGTGTACGTGAGCCGGTCCCGCACGTCGTAGCGGGCGCCGACACCCGGAGCCAGAACGTCGAGAACGGTCGTGACGGAGCGCTGGTCGATCACCGCCGTGACGTGGCGCATCCGCAGGGTCTCATCCGCGAGCACGATCGAGACCCCGTACCAGCGTGAGAGCTCGGCCGCCACTTCGGGGAGCGGAGCATCGCGGAAGACGAGCGTTCCCGCCGTCCATGCCGTCGCACTGGCGACATCGGCGCCATGGCGTATGACCACGCGTCTGTCGGGCGTCACGATAGCCAGATCCCCCGCGATCGCGGGAGCGCCAACCGGTGCCGCGCACGGCGCGGCCGGTTGCCGGGTCGAAGCAGGACATCGGCTCCCCCGTGTGTCCGGGCCATCGGGGGCAACGGCGACCGCTCCCTCGACGACGGCCAGCCGCACAGCCGGGTCCCCCGCATAGCTCCGGACATCGAAGGCGGTGCCGACGTCCGTTGTCACGGCGTTCCCGGCGTGCACGACGAAGGGGTGCGCGGGATCATGCACGACCGCGAAGAACACCTCCCCATCGACGATCACTGATCGATCGCCGGCCGCATAGTCACGCGGCACACGCAGGCTGCTTGCCGGCGCCAGTATGAACTGCGTGCCATCGGCCAGCGTGACCTTCTCCCGCTCACCGGCGCGAGTCGCGTACTCGTGCCAGGCGCCGGTCTCGCGGCCGCGGGCGCGCACCTGGGTGACGAGCAGCATGGCCAATCCGGCGGCCGCAACTCCGATGGCGAACGGAATGGCGCGATACCACACTATGTGTGTAGTACCCGCGTTCGCCGAGCGGCGCGGCACGATCGAGATCACGCGGGGGGCGAGCGCGCGGACCGGTCGGGTCAGCTGCTCCTTCAGGCGATCGAGCGCGGACTGCGTGTCGATGGGGGCGGGGAGCGGCTCCGCGCGCAGAAGAGCCGCCCCCTCCCAGATCGCCCGCCAGCGCTCGAGCTCAGCCGCGTTCTCGGGGGACTCATCCAGCCACTCGCGCACCTGCCGCTGCTCCGCCAGCGAGCACCGGCCCCTCACGTAGCGGGCCAGAAGGTCGAGATCCTCGATCACGACACTGCTGACACACGGACGTGAACCCCCCGCATCCGGGGGGTCCGTCAGTCCTCCGTTGTGGACAGGTAGGAGGCTAGCGGGTCGAGCGACTAGGGGAGATGCGGCTCCAACGTGCGGCGCAGCGTCACCAGCGCCCGGGAGATCTGCGTCTCCACGGTGCGAACCGAGATCCCGAGCGTATCGGCGATCTCCGGATAGGTCATCCCGTGCTCGCGGCTCAATGTGAACACGAGCCGAGCACGCTCCGGCAGCATCCCGACGGCGCGCGCGAGGGCGCTCGTGAGGGCGTCCGCACCTTCCCGCTCCCGGTCTCCGTCGGCATCCGCGAGAGCGCCCTCGGCCACGCAATCCGCGTCGCCCAGCGGAACGGTTCGCGCCGTGCGATCCGACCGGAGAGCGTTAAGCGCACGATTCCGGACCGCACGGTAGAGGTAGCTGCGCGGCGAGACCGCCAACGCCGCGTCCGCAGGACGGTTCCAGTACGCGAGAAAGACCTCGTGCACCACGTCCTCGGCGGCCGGCTGCGACCCCGTCAACCGGTAAGCCGACCGCACCAAGGGCTCGTACAGCTCGCGAAACAGCTTGTCAAACGCCGCGGCCGGAGCCAGCCCGTCACGAACCCGAGCTGGCTGGATGGATGCGGCTTCCCCTCGTCCTGACATGGGCGTCCACACTAGTCCTGCCCGGCGGGTCGCGCAAGAGGCAATCCGCGCCGGCCCGGGAAGCCCAATGGCAAAGCTCGACTGTGCCGCACCCGGCTTGTCGGCGAGATAGATCGTCGTCGCCGCCGGCGCGGGCACCGCGGGATACTTGAACGAGACGGGGGATCCGCCCGGCGGCCACGCCGCGAGTGCCGTCTCGATCGCGCGTTTGGCGGCGTCGGGTGTAATGTCCCCCACGATCGTGATGATCGCGTGAGCAGGCTCGTAATACGCGTGGTGGAATGCGACGGCATCATCGCGCGTCAGGCCGGCGATCACCGAGTCGCTGGTAATCCCTCCATACGGGTGGGCCGGTCCATACACGATGTGGGCGAACGCGTTACTCGCGAGGTACCCCGTCTGCGCCCGAGCCTCCTTGAGCGCGACGAGCTGCTGCGCCTTCTGGATGAAAGACAGCTACCGTCACCGACCCCATACGTGCCGGGCCCGCTACCGCGTTCGCCACGCCGCGTCGATGTAGCGGTGCGATCCAACCCGGATCACACGGAGCGCGGCCCGATAGTCGGCGCCATCGCTCACCAGGAGCGTATCCCTCGAGACAAGCGGGCCGACAGGTCCCGCACCACGCATCGCCTCGCGAATCACGCGCCCCTGCATGCCGACGGTGTCCGCCGCCCGCCCGAGGAGTGCCA
>PLLD01000131.1 GCA_003141205.1 Gemmatimonadota bacterium | reverse complement strand
CGGACTCCCGGATCGCCTTTTCGATCGCCTGGATCAGCCCCTTGTCCCACGGGGTCACCGTGAGCGTCAGGGCACCCGTGACCGCGACGCTCCCCGTCTGGTTCAGGGGGACATCCTGCCCGTACGCCTCGACGCGAATCGTGTCCAGGAGATTGGCGCTCGCGCGTCCGGTCCGGATGGTCGAGAACTCCTTGCGCGTATTCTCGAACCCCTTCTCCATGGCGGCGCGGGCGTCCTTCAGGAAATGCGGGATGCTGGCGTTCGCGGGTTGAGCGCTCATGAGACCAGTGTCCCGACGCGCTCTCCGAGGATCACCCGGGAGACGGCGCCGACGTTATGAATGTTGAGCACGATGATCGGCAATGCGTTTTCCTTGCACAGCGTAATGGCCGTCTGGTCCATCACGGCGAGCTCGTCCCGCATCACGTCGCGGTAGCTGAGCTGTTCGTACAGCCGCGCATCCGGATGGAGCTTGGGATCCGCGCTATAGACGCCGTCGACGCTCGTCGCCTTGATGATCACGTCCGCCTGCATCTGGATGGCGCGCAATGCCGCCGCGGTGTCCGTCGAAAAGTACGGATTCCCGGTCCCGGCGGCAAAGATGACCGTGCGCTTTTTCTCGAAGTGGCGGATGGCCCGGCGCCGGATATACGGCTCGGCCAGCTCCTCCATCCGGATCGCAGTCATGACGCGCGTGTCGATCCCCCGCCGCTCGAGAATGTCCTGCAGCGCAAGGGCGTTGATGACGGTGCCCAGCATCCCCATGTAGTCCGCCGCCACCCGGTCCATGCCCAGCCGCGAGAGCTGCGCACCGCGCACGATGTTGCCGCCACCGATGACCAGCCCGACCTCGGCGCCGATGTCAACGGCCCGCTTGATCTCGTCGGCGAACCCGCCGATCGTCTCGAAGTCGAAGCCGAACCCCTTCGGACCGGCGAGCGCCTCCCCGGACAGCTTGAGGAGAACGCGCCGGTACAGGAGCGGAGGATCGACCGGCGATGGCGACGCGTCCGGCGCGGCGGTGAGAATCGCGTCGGCCATACGCCCTGTCACTCCTCGCCGAGCTGGTAGCGGGTGAATCGGCGCACGACGATGCGCTCCCCAACCTTGGCCGAGAGCTCCGACACGAGATCGGCGATGGTCCGCTTCGGCTCACGTACCCACGCCTGGTGCAGCAGGGCGACATCGCGATAGAACGCCTCCAGCTTTCCCGTGACGATCTTCTCGATCACGTGCGCCGGCTTGTCGCTTCCCTCGACCTGTCCCACGAAGATGCGGCGTTCCTGCTCGACGCGCTCCGGCGGCACCATGTCCTTGTCCACCGCGATCGGCGCCGTTGCGGCGATCTGCTCCGCGATGTGGCGCACCAGCGTGTGGAACTCCGGGTTGCGGGCGACGAAGTCGGTCTCGCAATTCACCTCGACCAGCACGCCGACGCGCCCGTTGTGATGGATGTAGCTCGTGACCAACCCCTCGCGCGCCGCCTTCGTCGCGCGCTTCTCGGCCTTGGCCGCCCCCTTCTTCCGCAGGACCTCGATCGCCTTCTCGATGTCGCCGTCGGTCTCGGTAAGGGCCTTCTTGCAATCCATCATCCCCGCGCCCGTTCGGGTGCGGAGCTCCTGAACATCCTTTGCCGGTATCGTCGTTGTTGCCATGATCCCAGAATCTACGCGTTGGACGCCATTGATTGTATAGAAACGCCGCCGGTGTCAGGCCGGCGGCGGCAGGTACTTAACAGGTACTTAATGGGGTGCGGCGCGGATTCGCCGATGCCGCGGGCGGGACCAGGAGTCCCGCCGCGGCCCGAGCGCTATTCGGCGTCCCCACCGTCCGTGCCCTCGACCGCCTCGACCTCCTCCACCCCGCCGTCGTCCCCCTCTCCCCCGGCCTCCACATCTCCGGCAGCCTCGTCACCACCCTCTGCGCCCGTCTTGAGCCGGGCAGCAATCGCCTCGGGCTTCGCCCGGCGCCGCCGAGTCCGCCGCCGGCGCCGCTTCTCGTCGTCGCCCGCGGTCTCCATGCCCCGGTCCGAGCTGTACGTGCTCGTCTCCCCTTCCTCGACCTCGGTCCGAACGGGCGCTTCGCGCCGCGCCTCGACGATCGCGTCCGCGACGGCCTTCGCCATCAGCTCGACCGAGCGAATGGCATCATCGTTGCCGGCGATCGGCACGGTAATGAGGTCCGGGTCGGCATTGGTATCGACGATGGCGATCACGGGAATTTTCAGCTTGTTCGCCTCGCTGACCGCGATCCGCTCCTTCTTGGAGTCGATCACGAACATGAGCCCGGGGAGGCGCGTCATGCTCTTGATGCCGGTCAGGTAGCGACCCAGCTTGTCGCGTTGCCGCGTCATCAGCAGCTGCTCTTTCTTCGTGTAGTTCTCGAACTCTCCACCAGTCTCGCTGCCGGCCTCGAGCTCCTTGAGCCGCCGGACCTGCTTCTTCACCGTCTGGAAGTTGGTGAGGAGCCCGCCCAGCCACCGCTCGGTTACGTACAGCGCACCCGCTCGATCCGCCTCGTCGCGCACGATGCCCGCGAGCTGCCGCTTGGTGCAGACGAAGAGCACGTTGTCGCCGCGCAGGATGACTTCCCGCGCCAGCTTCTGCGCGAGCTCGATCTGCCGCAGCGTCTTGTGGAGGTCGATGATGTGGATCCCGTTGCGCTCGGCGAAAATGAATCGCCGCATCTTCGGGTTCCACCGGCGCGTCTGATGGCCGAAATGCACGCCGGCTTGCAGGAGATCGTCGAGACTAGGGTGTGCCATGCGGGAGGAAAAGGGGGGAGTGGACGCTTAACGCTTGCTGAACTGGAAGCGCTTGCGCGCCTTGGGACGACCTGGCTTCTTGCGCTCGACCGCGCGCGCATCGCGCGTCAGGAGCCCGAGGTCGCGCAGCTTCCGCCGATGCGCCTCGTCGACGAGCACCAGGGCACGGGAGGCCGCAAGTCGCAGCGCGCCCGCCTGTCCCGAGAGCCCTCCCCCTTCCACGATTGCCTTGACGTCGAACTGGCCGAGCGTATCCGTGACCGCGAACGGCTGCTGGATCGCGGATACCAACGTCGGCCGCGGGAAGTAGTCACCGAGGGTCCGACCGTTGACGTTCCATTTTCCCGAGCCTGCGGAGAGATACAGCCGGCAGACGGCCTCTTTGCGCCGCCCCACCGTGTGCTTCGTCATCGGATCAACCGGCACGTGCCATCCTGCCGCGTGCGGCCGCGAAGACGAGGGGCGTCGGCTGTTGCGCGACGTGCGGATGCTCCGCACCCGCGAAGACACGCAGCTTCCGGCGCAGGTGCGTTCGTCCGAGCGCCGTCTTGGGCAGCATGCCGTGCACCGCATGCTCGATCACCCGCTCCGGGTGCTTCGCCTTCACCGTACGCACGGCGGTAAAACGCTCGTGCCCCATGTAGCCCGTGTGGTGGAAGTACATCTTCTGCTCCGCCTTCCGCCCGGTCAACCGGACCTTCGCGGCATTGATCACGATCACGAAATCGCCGGTGTCCATGTGCGGCGTGAAGCTCGGTTTGTGCTTCCCGCGAATGACCTTGGCGACCTCGGAGGCGAGTCGGCCGAGCACCATACCGTCGGCGTCGACGACATACCATTTGTGATCGATATCTGCGGGCGTTGCGCTAAAAGTCTTCATGCGGCGGGCGAGGGGTGGGCTGGGTACCGGCTGACGACAACAGATTCGTAAGCTACTTAAGGACTTACGTCATGTCAACGGAACGCCGCGCATCGGCTCGTCGTTGCGAGCCCGAGCAGCGGGCGAAGCGACGGAGTCGTTGGGAGCCTGCGGAGCGGGCGAAGCGACGGAGTCGTTGCGAAGCTGCGGAGCGGGCGAAGCGACGGAGTCGTTGCGAAGCTGCGGAGCAGCCGAAGCAACCCCTCGCCGAACCAGGAGATTGCTTCGGACCTTCGGTCCTCGCAATGGCTGGTGCGCCACCCCGTCCCCTTCCTTCCGGGCGTGCGCTATGATTCAGCACCGCAAAGCATTACGTAGAGCCAGCGGTTAGCGAACAGGGGGTCGCCGTGCAGCCATCGTCGGTCGGGCGACTAGAGGGCACCGTCAAAGGACGTTACGTCGTCGACCGCGAGATCGGACGCGGTGGAATGGCGACGGTGTACCTCGCGCGCGACCTCACGACGGACCAGCTCGTCGCCATCAAGGTCCTGCTCCCCGATCTCGGCCTCGTCGTCGGGCCGGACCGATTCCGCCGCGAGATCGATCTCGCCTCGCGATTCAGCCATCCCTACATCCTCCCGGTCTCCGACTCGGGCGAGACGGATGGGCTCCTGTACTACGTCATGCCGTACGTCGCGGGGGAATCCCTGCGCTCGCGCCTCGACCGCGAGGGACAGCTGCCGGTGGACGACGCCATCCAGATCGCGTGCGAAGTCGCCGGGGCACTCGACTACGCGCACGACCACGGCGTCATCCACCGCGACATCAA
>PLLD01000125.1 GCA_003141205.1 Gemmatimonadota bacterium | reverse complement strand
CGCGACCGCCATACGCGCCCCACTCCCCGCGTCGAGGTAGACCGCCTGCATCCCGATCAGCATCGCCGCACGGACATGCGCCCGCACGAGCTCCGGCTTCGTCGCCGGCAATGGGCGCGTCTGACTGACCGCCTCGACCGTCGTGACCGCTCCGCCGTCGATGAGGCAGTACGCGGTGCTGATCGCCGGGATGTGCGGATGCGCGTCGAAGAACGACACGGCGCGCACGTGCTCCTCGATCAGATATTGCGCGTTGCGCCCCGAGACGAGCGACAACAGCAGGACGGCATCGACATCGGGCACCAGCTGCGCCGCACCAGCCGGGAACTGCAGCACCGGAACCCCCGGGGCGCCGCGCCGAAGCGCCCGGGCCACGGCGCCCGCTCCCGCCTCCGCCGCATAGCTTCCGCCCACCAGGAGCGCCCCCACCCCCTCGCCCGCCGCACGCTCGGCCAATCGCTCCGCGTCGTGCGCCGTCGTCGACGCCGGGTCCACGAGAATCGCGAGCCCCGCCCGATCGCGAAGACGGGCCATCGGCCCGACGTCGAGACGGCTACGCACCACCGAGGGCGGCGATGCGCCGCACGGCCGCCTCCGCTCGGCGCTCGATCAAATGGGGCTCGACGCTCGCCCTGTCGAATGCCTCGGTAACGAGGGCGTCCACCACCAGCAGGTCCACGGCCGATCCGCGCGCGACACAGCCCGCGAGCAGCAACTGCCGCAACAGCGATTCGGCTGCGTCCAGATACACCTCGGGTGCGCTCGCCGCCGGGACGGCCTCCGCCATTCGCGCCGCCAGAACGGGAGGGATGTCGGTCACGCCGCGGACCCCGTAGTGGCCTGCCGGATATGGGCCCGCACGATCGGAACTGCCTGCTCGACCACCGCATCGATCTGGGTCGCATCGGGCAAGCCAGCCTGCGCCATGTGCGGCTTCCCGCCCCCCTTTCCTCCGACCGTCGCGGCAACCTCGCGGACGATGGCGTCAGCCCGCACGCCGCGTGCGCGTAGATCGTCCGTGACGATCACGAGAAGTGTCGCTTTCCCACCCGCCACCGGCGCGGCCAAGACACCAATCCCTGAGCCTAATCGTTCACGTAAGACATCAGCTATCTCTTGTAAGTCGTTTATATCATCGATCTTTACGCCGACAGAAATGATCTTGAAATCTCCGTCGTCGATTGCTTCGCTCAAAAGGGACCGAACGTAGTCGCCGAAGCGACCTCCGTCCCCTGCTCCGGAACGCACCGAGTCCGCGAGCTGCTTTTCGAGCGCCCGCCGTTCGGCCGCCATCTGCTCGACCCGCGTCGCTACGACCGTGGGGTCTGCGGCCGACACCCGCAACACCTCCGCCACGCGTACCATGGCATGCTCGAATGCCCGCGCGCGGGCCGAGGCCACGCGACCCGTCACCGCCTCGATCCGCCGCGTCCCGCTGCCGACCCCCGTCTCGGAGACGATCGCGAAGAGGAGGATCTCGCTGGTGTTCCGCACATGCGTGCCCCCACACAGCTCCTGCGAGAACCCGGGCACCGTGACCACGCGGACGATATCGCCGTATTTCTCGCCGAAGAGAGCCATGGCGCCACCCGCGACGGCGTCGGCGTAGCGGCGCTCGACCCACGAGACAGGGAGGGCGCGCGCGATCTCGCGGTTGACGAGCTCCGTTACTTCCGCGATGGCCTCGGGCCCCATGGGGCCCGGGTGGCTGAAGTCGAAGCGCAAGCGATCCGGGGCGACCAGCGAGCCCCGCTGATGTACGTGCTCACCCAGCACCGAGCGCAGCGCGGCGTGCAGCAGATGGGTCGCGGTGTGATTGCGCTCCGTGTCCTGGCGCGCATCGCGCGGCACGCGAGCCACCGCGTCACCAAAGCTGGCGCTTCCCGTCAGGCGCCCCACGACCGCGACGCGCCCGGCGACTTTGCGGACCTCCTCGACGTCGAGCCGCCAGCCATCGCCGACGACCTCACCGCGATCGGAGATCTGGCCGCCCGACTCGACGTAGAACGGGCGCTCGAAAAGGATCAGGGCGGTACGACCGTCGTTGAGGGTGCGGCGAGCGGCCACGCGAGTGGGCGTGTCGAGCACGTCATACCCGACGAAGTGAAAGGCCTCGGGGGATGCCTCGCGCGCGCCCCCGTCGACCCATTCCCACTGGTCGAGATCGTCCAGCTCATCGGCCGCGACACCGAGCTTGCGCGACCGCCGATCCTCCTTCGATTGCGTACGCTGCCCCTCGAGGGCGCGCTCGAATCCCGCCGTGTCGACCGTGTAGCCGCGCTCGCGCGCCATGAGCTCCGTGAGGTCGATCGGAAAGCCAAACGTGTCGTACAGCCGGAAGGCATCCTCTCCGCTGACCGTGCCGCGAATCTCCGCGGAGCCGTGCGTCGTCGCCACCGGAGCGATCTGATCGAAGCGGCGCATCCCGGCCTCGATCGTCTCGAGGAAACGCTCCTCTTCGGCCCGTGTCGTCTCCAGGAGGTGCTTCTGACGGAGCTTCAGCTCCGGGTACGCATCTCCCATCGTCTTGATGACCTCGCCGACGATCGGAACGAGCGCCGGCCTCGGCGTGTGCCCAATGAGCCAGGCGTGGCGGACCGCCCGGCGCAGGATTCGGCGCAGCACGTATCCGCGCCCCTCGTTCGAGGGGAACACCCCATCGGCAAGAAGAAACGCCACCGCACGGGCGTGGTCGGCAAGGACTCGATACGACGCCCGAGCGGGCCCGTGCGCGGGCTCGCCGAAGATGCCGGCCGCCACGTTGAGCAAGGGCATGAACAGATCGGTGTCGAAGTTGTTCGACACCCCCTGCATGACCGCGGCGATCCGCTCGAGCCCGGCGCCGGTATCGACCGACGGCTTCGGAAGCGGTACAAGAGTACCATCCGGCTGCCGGTCGTACTGCATGAACACGAGGTTCCAAATCTCGAGGAAGCGCCCCGCTTCCGCGCCCTCGACGAAGGCGGCCTCGGTAAACTCCGTCCGGCGCGCGTCCGTCCATTCCCCCGACGCGCCCGCCGGGAATTGCCAGTCGCGGGCGGCGTGCGCGAGGTCGACGTAGATCTCGGTGCACGGGCCGCACGGACCCGTGTCGGCCATCTGCCAGAAGTTGTCGGCGTCGCCGAGGCCGTAGATACGGGAGTCGGGGAGTCCGGCGATCTCCTGCCAGAGAGCGCGCGCCTCGGCATCCGTGCGGTACACCGTGACACGCAGATGCTCGCGCGGGATCCCGAGCTCCCCGGTCACGAACTCCCACGCGAATCCGATCGCCTCGCGCTTGAAGTAGTCGCCGAAGGAGAAATTGCCGAGCATCTCGAAGAACGTGTGGTGGCGCGTGGTGTGTCCCACCTGCTCGAGATCGTTGTGCTTCCCGCCCGCCCGCACGCACTTCTGGGATGTCGTCGCGCGCGGGCCGAACTCGGGGCGCTCGAGCCCGAGGAAGATGCGCTTGAAGGGCACCATCCCCGCGTTAGTGAAGAGCAGCGTCGGGTCGTCGCTCGGCACGAGCGACGCGCTCGGGCGGATGACGTGGTCCTTCCCCTTGAAATACGTCAGGAACCGCCTGCGGATTTCGGCGGCAGAGAGGCCGGACGACATGCGCTCGGAATATACGGCGCTGGACGCGTCGTCGCCCGCACTCTACACTCGTCCGCGATGAGCCGTCGCGCGCCCGAACCGGCCCCGTTCGTGTATCCCCACACAAGGGCGTTCCAGCCCGCGGGGGGGAGGTATCGCGGCCCATACCGGAGCTACTCCCACTACAACTATCTTCGCCCCGGCCCGATCGCCGCGCTGAAGCGCAGGCACTTCGCCGTTGCGCTGGAGCTCGCGCGTCCCTGGTTTCACGGCACGGGCGCGCTCGACTTTGGCTGCGCCGATGGAATCCTTCTCCCGTCGCTCGCCCGGTATTTCCCCCGCGCCATCGGAGTCGATCGGGATCCCGCGGCCTGTGCGATCGCCAACGCCGTCGTGGCCGACCTCGGTCTCGACAACGTGCGCGTCGTCTGCACCGCGGGGACCGGAACGAGCGACGCCCTGCGCACCGCGATCGGGGCCACGCCGCGGACTCCGTATGGCATCGCGTTCGCCCTCGAGACGCTGGAGCACATCGGGGCGCCGAATCGCCGCGATGCCGATGCGCTGCGGGCGTCCACCGTGCGCGATCTGCTCGCCCTCCTGGCGCCCCCCGCCCGCATCATCGTCTCCGTCCCGCGCATGACCGGGCTGGCGTTCCTCGCCAAGTACGGCGCCCAGCGGCTGCTCGGCGTCGCGGATGAGCCGGTGAGTCTGCGCGAGGCACTCGACGCTGGCGTCCGCCGCGATACGACGGCGCTCGCGCCACGCTGGCGCGGCGGGCACGTGGGATTCGACGAGGGGACATTCGAGCGCGCGGTGCGCGGCGTCGCCCGCATCCACCAGCGGCGCACGACATGGCTCAGCGCGCTCTACGTGCTCGAATCCCGCGACTCCGCGTGATCCTCGTCACCCAGGGCGCTCTCGAGCGCGCGACGAATCTCGTCCGCGTCGTACCCGCGCCGAGCGAGGAAGCCAAACGCCCGCCGCCGCCGCACGAGGGGATCCAGACCGGCGAGTGAGCGGAGCTTTTTGCGGGCGACGGCATCCAGCTGCGCGGCCATGTCGATCGCTTCGTCCGCCACGACGGCCTGAATCGCCCGGTCCGCGACGGTACGGTCCACCCGCCGCCGGGCGAGCTCCGCGCGCAAGCGCCGGGTCGAGACGCCCGAGCCCAGAAGCTTCGATCGCGCGACGACCGTCGCATACGCCGCGTCGTCGAGGAGCCCCACGCCGGTGAGCCGGGCGATCACCGCATCGATCCCGGCCGGCGGCGTCCCCGGTTGCGCGAGACGGCGCCGCAGCTCCTCCGTACTGAACGGGCGCCGAGCCAACATGGCCAGCGCCCGATCGTACAGCGGCGGCTCCCCGGAGACGCTAGGCGTCGTCCGCGGCAGCGTCCCCGCCTTCGCTCGCGCCATTGGCCGCATCGTTCTTCATGCCGAGAACGATCTTCACCTTCTCCTCGATCTCGGCCATCATCACGGGATTGTCCTTCAGGAACATCTTGGCGTTCTCGCGCCCCTGTCCGATACGCTGGCCGCTGTAGCTGTACCACGCCCCGGACTTCTCAATGATCCCGCTCTCCGCCCCGATGTCGACGAGGAGCGACGTGTGGCTGATCCCCTCGGAGTACATGATGTCGAACTCCGCCTGCTTGAAGGGGGGCGCGACCTTGTTCTTCACGACCTTCACCCGCACGTGCGACCCGATGACGTCCTCCTTCTCCTTCACCGGTCCGATCCGGCGGATGTCGAGGCGGACCGAGGCGTAGAACTTGAGCGCCTTCCCGCCCGTCGTGGTCTCGGGGTTCCCGAACATGACGCCGATCTTCTC
>PLLD01000108.1 GCA_003141205.1 Gemmatimonadota bacterium | reverse complement strand
TGGCTCGAAGCGGATCGCATGGGTGACCTTCTCCCCGCGATGACGCAGCAGAAGCTCGACAC
This sequence comes from Gemmatimonadota bacterium, assembly GCA_003141205.1. Classification (GTDB taxonomy): domain Bacteria; phylum Gemmatimonadota; class Gemmatimonadetes; order Gemmatimonadales; family Gemmatimonadaceae; genus FEN-1251. The sequence goes on along the minus strand of PLLD01000108.1, from coordinate 6,373 downwards.
CCAGCGCGATGTCGTGAAGAACGAGCGGCGCTGGTCGGTGGACAACCAGCCCTATGGGACGTGGTGGGAAAAGCTGCCGGCCCTCTCCTTTCCGCCGGACCACCCGTTCCATCACTCGCTGATCGGGTCGATGGAAGACCTGACCGACGCCCATCTCGACGACGTCGCGGATTTTTTCCGTACGTACTACACGCCCGACAACGCCGTGCTCTCGATTGCGGGTGATTTCGATCCCATCGAGGCGCGGCGGCTCGTGGAGCAGTATTTCGGGCGCATTCCGCGCGGTCAGGGGCGCCCGGCGTTGCGGCCGATGGGCGTACCGGCACACTTCGGCGAGTGGCGCCGCGAAGTCGTGGCCGATGATGTGAGGCTGCCCCGGCTCTTTCTGGCATTCCGCTCGCCGGTGTTTGGCAGCGAGGGGTACTACGCCGCGAGCGTGTGCGGCGCCGTGCTCGGGATGCGCAAGGGGAGCCGCCTCCACCGCTCCCTCGTCCGGGAGCGCCAGGTCGCCACCGACGCGACGGCGTATACCTTCGACTTGAGCAAGGGCAGCGATCTGCTGATCGTCGATGTCACGGCGCGCGCCGGAGTGAGCGCCGAAACGCTCGAGCGGGAAGTGGCGCGCGAGGTCGATCGCATGTACGCCGAGGGCGTGACGGCCGATGAGGTGAACCGCGCGCGGGCCCTGATCGAGACCGACTTCACGGTGTCGATGCAGTCGGCGGCGGAGCGGGCGGACAAGCTGTCGCAGTTCGGGACGTATTTCGGCGATCCTGGCCTCGTCAACGTTCAGGCCGACCGCTACCGCGCCGTGACCGTCGAGGCCGTCTCCGCGTTCGCCAAGCGCGCACTCGGCCCGGACAACCGGGCGACTCTGCTGTACGTCCCGCGCGCGGCCGCCGCAGAGCCCGCCGAGTCGACGGTTGCCGCTGCGGCAGCCTGAGGCGGCGGTGACGCAGACCCTGCCGCCGCCTGTGCCGTTACCGGAGGTTCCGCGCCCCGCGCCGGGACCGCCGCGCGCGTACGCGTTTCCGCATTTCGAGACACGGGTCCTCCCCAATGGCGTTCGCCTCGTCGTGGCGCCGGTCGCGAAGCTACCCCTCGTGACCGTGAGCACCGTCCTCGACGCGGGGGCGATGCTGGATCCCGCGGGGAAGGAGGGGGTCGCCGTCCTGGCGGCGCGCGCATTGACCGAGGGGGCGCGGGGTCGCGACGGCGCGGTGATCACGGACGAGACGGAGCGCCTGGGCACGGGCCTCGCCGCCGGAGCCGACTGGGACGCGTCCCGTGTGCGCATGACGGTGTTGCGGCCCCATCTCGAGGCCGCGCTGAAGCTGATGGGGGATGTGCTCCTGGCCCCCGACTTCCCCGCGCGGGAGATCGAGCGGCTCAAAGGGGAGCGTCTCGCGGAGCTCCTCCAGCGGCGCGCGGAGCCGCGCGGACTCGCCGACGAGATGCTGAGCCGATTCCTCTACGCCCCCGGCTCGCGCTACGCGGCGCCGGAGGGGGGAGATGACGGTTCCGTATCGGCGCTCACGCGGGACGATGTGCTCGCCTTCTATCGCGCCCGGTACGCACCCGATCGCGCGACGGTGATCGTCGTGGGGGACATCAGCGTCAGCGAGGCCGAACGCCTCGTGGCCAGTGTGTTCGGGGGGTGGCGCGGGACGGGGGCCCCCGCGGGGCCGGCACCCGTGGCCGATCGCGCCACAGCCGGCGCCCCGGGCGTGCACATCGTCACGAAGGAGAACGCGCCGCAATCGGAGCTTCGGATCGGGCATGTCGGCCTCGCGCGCGCGGTCCCGGATTACTTCTCCGTCGTCGTCATGAACGCGATCCTGGGGGGCCTTTTCTCCTCTCGCATCAACCTCAATCTGCGGGAGGCGCACGGGTACACCTACGGCGCCCACTCGACCTTTGACTGGCGCCGCGGAGCGGGGCCGTTCGCCTTCTCGACCGCCGTGCAGCGTGACGTCACCGATGCGGCGGCGCGGGAGATCCTGCTCGAGATCGCGCGCATTCGCGAGGCCGACGTCGCGCCGGACGAGCTCTCACTCGCGACCAGTTTTCTCGACGGCGTGTTTCCGATTCGCTACGAGACCACCACCGCGATCGCGTCCGCGCTGACGAGCCTCGTCGTGTACGGGCTGCCCGAGAATTATTTCGACACCTACCGGGACAACATTCGGGCGCAAACGGTGTCGACCGTGCGCGCCGCCGCCCAGGCGCGGCTGCACCCGGACCGCTTGCGGCTCGTCGTGGTCGGCGATCCGGCGGTGTTGCGCGCGCCGCTCGAGGCGCTGGAGCTCGGGCCCGTATCCGTGTATAGCGAGCGGGGGGAGCTCCTGGCACCGCAATGACGCGACGCGAGGCCCAGGTCGCGAGCCAGCGGATTTACACGGGACGCGTGGTCAAGCTCGATGTCGACCAGGTCCGCTTTCCCGACGGCTCGATCGGCGAGCTCGAGATTCTGCGTCACCCGGGGGCGAGCGCGATTCTCCCGGTGCTCAGCGATCTGGACGGCCCGGATCCGCAGGTCCTGCTCCTGCGGCAGTACCGCTATGCCGCCGACGGCGAGATCTACGAGATCCCCGCGGGCCGGCTCGAGCCCGGCGAGGCCCCAGTGGCCTGCGCGATCCGCGAGCTCAAGGAAGAAACCGGGTGCACCGCGGAGCGTATCGAGCCGCTGGTTACGCTGTACACGACGCCGGGGTTTACCGATGAGCGGATCCATCTCTTCGTCGCCACGGGGATCACGCGTGGGGAGGCCGCGCGCGAAGCCGACGAATTCGTCGAGGTCGTGCCCATGTCCTTTACGCGGGCGCTGGAGATGGTCCGCGACGGCCAAATCCAGGACGCGAAGACTGCCGTAACCCTCCTGTACGTCGCAGGCTTTCGCGCTGGTCTCTAGCTGAGCTCCCTTGCGTTTGGGGACAGCTGTCCCGCAGGATGTCCTCGGCGGTAGACATTTCGGGGAATCTTCGGAATATTTCACATCTGCGGCGCGGTAGCTAAGCGATTGATCAGTAACGCAGTAGTGCTCGACGCGCCGGTTCGTGCCGCGGCATGGCTCGTGCGATGGACGTCGGGCGGGAAAGAGCTGGACAAAGAGCGAGACAAACGGAGTCTGCCGGTGTGCCGGTGAGGAAAGGGGCATGAGCAACGTCGCGCTGAAGCGTTCGAGCCCGGAGGTCCAGGATGACTCGACTCTCGTCGCGGCGTTCCTGGCTGGTGAGGAGCGAGCGTTCGCGGACCTCGTCGAACGCTACCAGATTCGGCTCCTGAATTTCATATACCGTACGATCGGCGATCGCGAGCGGGCGGAAGATCTGGTGCAAGAGGTTTTCATCCGGGTGTATCGCCACCTGCACCGGTTCGACCGCTCCAAGAAATTCTCGACGTGGGCGTACACGATCGCCTCGAATCTCGCGAAGAACGAGCTGCGGAACCGGTCGCGGAATCCTCTGGTTCTCTTTCAGTCGATCAAGAAAAGCTGGGACGATGATGACCGGCCGCTGCAGTTCGAGGACAGCGCGTCGCGGCCCGACGATCTCTATCGGAAGCGCCACCTGCGCGAGCTCGTCGAAGCCTCGGTCGCGCGGCTGCCAGAGCACCATCGGCAGGTCTTCGTGCTGCGCGAGCTCGAAGGGAAATCGTACGAGGAGATCGCCGACATCACGGCGTGCAACCTCGGAACCGTGAAATCCCGGCTCAATCGCGCGCGCAATTCGTTCGCGGAGATTATCGCTCCCGCTCTCGGATAATTCGGTCCTGAGGGCGTGCGCTCCGGATCCCTTCCCCTTCGTGTGGGGAAGGGATTTTTTTCGCGTCGGACGAACCGCATCTCGAGCGACCCGCGGGGCGGTGCCCGAACGGATCCCGAAATGGGGCGCCGGAACCCCACGCTGTGGTCCTGTGTACCTTCGGACATGAATTGTCGGACCTTCCGCGACAACCACGCGGCTTTCCTGGATCACGCCTTGGATGCCGCTGGGCTTCGCTCGATGCGGCAGCATCTCGGGGAGTGCGCGGCGTGCTCTGCGCACGACACCTCGATTCGTCGTGCCATTCTCCTGCTCCGCAACCTGCCGGTCATCCGTCCGTCCCCCGAATTTTCTGCTCGCCTCGATGCGCGCCTCCATGCCGTGGGCAGCAGTCCCTGGACCCGCGCCGTCGATCCCGTCACGTCCCGCTTCGGGAGCATCGCGACCGCCGCGCTCGGAGTGGCCGCGGCGGGCTATCTGGCGCTGATCGCGTTCCGCCCCGCCGCGCCCGACCATGAGTTGACCTTCCAGCCGCTGCCGGCGGCACGATCCGGCGTGGTCGGTGAGGTCGCCGTGCAGCGCGAAACCGTGGCGCTCCCGTCCGGCATGGGGTTACTCGCGACCGATGACGCGGCACTCATGCCCTTGCCGACGGACAGCCCAATGGTGTCGCCGGTGCCGCCGCGCCTGCGGATTTGGTCCGTCGCGCCATTCGCCCGCGGAATCCCGAGCGGCTTCCGCAATCCCACGCTCCTGACCGTTCGCCTGACGCACTAGCGGAGCTCGGCCTTGGCCCTGCGTCGCGGGGACGCGGCCGCTTTACTACGTTTGAGCATGACGACGATGACCGAGCACGCGTTCGCGCGATCGGTAAGCGCTGGTGCGTTCGAGCCGGTGTATTACCTGTTTGGCGATGACGACTTCCGGAAGGACGCGGCGGTCGCGCACGCGCTCGCGGCGGCCATTCCCCCCGAGGCGCGTGCCTTCAACCAGGAGGTGCGCCGCGGCGCCGACCTCGATGCGGAGGCGCTGGCGTCACTCCTCGACACCCCCCCGATGCTCTCGGCACGCCGTGCGGTCGCGATCCGGGACGTTGGGTCGCTGCGGAAGGATGCGCGCCGAGCCCTGGACCGATACCTCGACCGCGCGGCGAGCGATACGTTGCTCCTTCTCGTCGCGGCGGCAGGCGGGAAACCGGACCGCGCATTGTCCGATCACGCCGTCGCGGTGGAATTCCCGATGCTCACCGGGGAGCGCGTGGCCAAGTGGATCGTCCATCGCGCGTCCGAGCTGGGCGCTACCGTGACGCCGGAGGCGGTCTCTCTGCTGCAGGCGGCGGTCGGTCAGGACCTGGCGCAGCTTGCGGCGGAGATCGAGAAGTCCGTCAGCTACGTCCGGGGCAGCGCCATCGCGGGGGCGGCGAGCGACGCCGGTGTGCGCATCGATGACGCGGCGGTGACCGCGGTCGTGGGGGTGCGGCGGGGGGAGACGCTGGGCGATTTTCTGGATCGAGTGGCCGAGTGGGATACCCTGGGCGCCTTGGCGCTCGTCCCCCACATCCTGGCGCAACCCAAGACGACGGCGGTATCGGTGCTCCTCGCTCTCACGACGCAGACGCTCGCCATCGCGTGGGGGGTCGCGCTCCGCGAGCAGGGAACTCCCGTCTCGCGACTCCGACAGGAGTACTTCGAGTTCTTGCGCGCGACCGGCAATCCGATGACGGGGCGGCCGTGGGGCGAAGCGGTGGAGGCGTGGGCCCGCGCCGCCCAGCGATCGAGCCGGCCCGCGCTCGATCGCGCGCTCGACGCGCTGCTGCTGGCCGATCTGGCGTTCAAGGACACACGTAATTCGACCGACGAGCAGATGCTCGCGACGCTCGTGCTTCAGATCTGCGCCGACGCGGACTCCGCGCAGCGGAGAGCGGCATGAGCGCCCGGCTCGCTCTTCTGCGCGTCTCGTTGGTCCCGCTCGTAGCCGGGGCGCTCCTGCCGTTCGCGGTGCGGGCGCAGGACACCAGTCGCGTCCGCGGCGTTCCGCCGATTCAAGGCACGCCTCCGATTGGAGGGACCACACCGATTCGGGGTGCGGCGCCCCTGCCGGACAGCGGGCACGTTCAGGACACGACGGGGGTGCGACCCGTGACCCCGGCACCGGGACCCACCGTGCCGCCGGTGCAGGCCAACATTCACCTGGACAGCGCCGACGCAGTGTTCAATCAGGCCGCATCGGCGTCCCCCGACGATGCGGAGGACGCGTACCGCCGGATCGTCGTGGAATATCCCGCGTCGTCGCACGCGGAAGAGGCTCTGTTGCGCCTCGCGCAGCTCGAGCTCGCCCGAGGTGACCGCGTCCAGGCGACGGCGCATCTGAATCAGCTCACGCGCGACCACACGTTGCGTGGTCCGGCCGCCGCGACGACGGAGTTTGCGGTGGGGGAAGCCTATTTCCAGCTCGATGATCTGGCGCACGCGTGCCCGGCGCTCACGGCGGCCAAGGGAGATGTTGCACCAAGTAATATCGAGCTGGCGAATCGTATCAGCTATGCGCTCGAGCGGTGCCGGATGGCGCCGCCGCCGCCGCCCCCGCCGCCGCCGCCCCCGCCGCCCGCT
>PLLD01000270.1 GCA_003141205.1 Gemmatimonadota bacterium | reverse complement strand
CTGCTCGTCGAGGCCGGGAAGCTGATCGATGAGGACACGGCGCGCGCGATCGAGGAGGCCGGGATCGAGACGGTCCGGATCCGGTCGGTGCTGACGTGTGAGGCCAAGCGCGGGCTGTGCCGCATGTGTTACGGGCGCAACCTGGCGACGATGTCGATGGTCGACCTGGGTGAAGCGGTGGGGATCATCGCGGCCCAGTCGATCGGAGAGCCCGGGACGCAGCTGACCCTGCGGACCTTCCACATCGGCGGAACGGCCGCGCGTATCGCGGAGCAGACGTCGCGCAAGTCGAAGGTGGCGGGGACGATCGAGTACGGAGACCGGCTGGTCGTGGTGACCGGACCGGAGGGCCAGCAGATCGTCACGTCGTACGAAGGGGAGATCCAGATCCGCGCGCCGGGCGACCGGTCGGGCGGCCTTGGGGCGCACCTGCAGGTTCCGCTCGGCGCGATCCTCATGGTCGAGGACGGCGACGAGGTGAAGAAGGATCAGGTGATCTTCAGCTGGGATCCGTATACGAACCCGATCATCGCGGACGTGGGTGGGACCGTGCGGTTCGTGGATCTCGAGGAGGACGAGTCGGTGTCCGAGGAGCTCGACGAGCTCACCGGACTGCGCCAGCGCGTCGTCATCGAGGATCGCGAGCGGCGGCTGCATCCGCACATCGAGATCTGGGACACGGGGCACGACCGCAAGGTCCGCGACTTCGTGATCCCGGTCGGGGCCCAGCTGACGGTGGACGACGGCGCCAAGATCGCGGCGGGCACGACGCTGGCCAAGGTGAACCGCGAGGCGTACAAGACGCGGGACATCACGGGTGGCTTGCCGCGCGTCGCCGAGTTGTTCGAGGCACGGCGTCCCAAGGATCCGGCGACGATCTCTGAGATCGACGGTGTCGTCCGGTTCGGCGAGATCAAGCGCGGGAAGCGCGAGATCTTCGTGCAGCCGGTGCAGCCGCAGGGCTCGGCACTCGACGAGTCGCGTGAGGCGCAGCTGTACGAGGTGCCCGCCGGCAAGCACTTGCGCGTGCACGAGGGGGACCGCGTGCGGGCGGGAGACCGTCTGTCCGAGGGTCCGGTGAACCCCCACGACATCCTGGGGATCAAGGGACCTCGTGCGGTGCAGGAATACCTGCTGAACGAGGTGCAGGAGGTGTACAGGCTGCAGGGCGTCAAGATCAACGACAAGCACATCGGCGTGATCGTGCGCCAGATGCTGCAGAAGGTACGCGTGATCGATCCGGGCGAGACGGAATTCCTCGAGGGGGAGAACGTCGACAAGCAGGCCTTCCGCGAGGAGAACGAGCGGTCGAAGAAGAAGAAGAACAAGCCGGCCACGTCGGAGCCGTTGCTGCTCGGAATCACGAAGGCATCGCTGACGACGCAGTCATTCGTGTCGGCGGCTTCGTTCCAGGAGACCACCCGGGTGCTCACGGACGCGTCGATCCGTGGCGCGCAGGACGATCTACTCGGGCTCAAGGAGAACATCATCATCGGGCACCTGATCCCGGCCGGCACGGGGATGTACCGGTATCAGGAGGTCGAGATCGAGGGGATGGAGATTCCGCCACCCCCATCGGTGGTGGAGGATCCGTTCGCGACCCTGGCGCCGTTCGCGCCCCTGCCGCCGCTCCAGGCGATTCCCGCGGGAGCGGAGAGCGAGTAAAAGATAGAACGTAGGGAGTAGTAGGGAGACGGTAGAGAAAGGAGAGGGGAGAGGAGATCCGGGGGCGAGCCCCGATCCTCTCCTCTTTTCATTTCTCATTTTCTACTCCTCCCTCCTACTGTCTCCCGTCTCAAGTCCACGTGTGGTTGTCCCCCTTTTGCGTGTCATCACCTCTATGCGCCATCTCTGCCTCGCCGCCCTTGCGGCCACCCTCCTCGCGTGTGCCCATGGGGCGCCCGCCGCTCAGGCTCCCTCACCGCTCGTCACGGGCTCCACGCCCGGCGATTCCGCCAAGGGCGCGCACAGCGATACGGGGAAGGTCAAGCCGTACGCGAAGGTCATTACCCCGACGGCGATCACCCATAAGGGATTCCTGATCACGCATCAGGTCGACGACAAGCTGTACTTCGAGCTGCCGCGGTCGGCCGTCGACGTAGACCTGTTGATGGTTGGGCGGTTCGCGCGTGCGGCCGCGGGGGATCCCGGTCGGTTCAGCGACTACGGCGGCGACGAGTTCACCGAGAGCGTGTTGCGGTGGGAGCGGCACCAGCGGACGATCGTGCTGCGGCACATGACGTTCGCGAGCGTCGTCGCGGACACCACGTTGCCGATCGCGCAGTCCGTGCGTGAGGCGAATTATCCCTCGATCGTGGCGGTGTTCCCGATCGAGACGTTTGGGCCGGACAGCACGCCGGTGATCGAGGTGACCAAGCTGTATACGACGTCGGTGCCCGAATTTCAGGCGTGGTCCGGCAGCGTGGACGACAAGCGGTCGTACGTCGAGCGCACCCTCGCGTTCCCGGACAACATCGAGATCGAGGCGACGCAGACCGGGCAGGCGCGCGCGAATCCCGGGGAGCCGCCCGGGTCAGAACCCAAGACCACGTCGAGCGTGCTCGCGCACTGGAGCATGATCCGGTTGCCCGCGAATCCCATGACGCCGCGGCGGTGCGATGATCGCGTCGGATTCTTCACGGCCGAGGACGTCGACTTCGGGACAGCCGAGCAACGGGCGGCCAAACGATGCTATATCACGCGCTTCCGTCTGGAGAAGAAGGACCCAACGGCGGCCGTCTCCGATCCGGTCCAACCGCTGGTCTATTACATCGATCCCGCGACTCCGAAGCAATGGGTGCCATGGATCAAGCAGGGGATCGAGTCGTGGCAGCCGGCGTTCGAGGCGGCGGGTTTCTCCCATGGGATCGTGGCCCGGGAGGTACCGACGGGCGACTCCACGTGGTCGATGGAAGACGTACGGCACACGATGGTCCGATGGCTGGCCACGACGGTCGAGAACTCGGTCGGCCCGAACGTGCACGATCCGCGGACGGGGGAGATCCTGAACGGGTCCGTGCGGATGTTTCACAACATCATGAACCTGCAGCGCGACTGGTATTTCACCCAGGTCGCCCCGCTCGACGTGCGGGCGCAGCATCTGCCCTTCCCCGACTCGCTCATGGGACACCTGGTCATGTACGTCGTGGCGCACGAGGTCGGTCACACGCTTGGCCTCCGGCACAACATGCAGGCGAGCAGCGAGTATCCCGCCGATAGCGTCCGGAGCAAGACATGGGTCCATCGTATGGGCCATTGTGCGTCGATCATGGACTATTGCCGGTTCAACTACGTGGCGCAGCCGGAGGACGGGATCGATCTCTACGACCTCGTCCCGCGCGTCGGGCCGTACGACGTGTTCGCGATCCGGTGGGGGTATACCCCCATCGCGGGTGCGGCGACACCGGAGGCCGAGCGACCCACGCTGGACCAGTGGGCCTCGGCGCAGGACTCGGTTCCCTGGTATCGGTACGAGGGGGACGAGAACGCGTATGGGGCCGATCCCGGGGTCGAGACGGAAGCCGTGGGCGACGCCGACGCGGTCAAGTCGACCACGGCCGGGCTCAAGAACATCAAGCGGATCATGTCTTTCCTGGCGTCCGCGACGATCCAGAAGGGCGAAGACAACTCGGACCTGAGCGAGCTGTACGAGCGGCTGATTGGACAGTGGCGCGACGAGATGGGCCACGTGGTGCATCTCGTCGGCGGGGAGTACATGCGGGAGAAATCCGGCAGCCAGCCGGGATCGCGGTTCACCCCGGTGTCGGCTGAGCGGCAGCGGGCGGCCGTGCGGTTCGTGGCGGCTAACGTCTTCGCGACGCCGACGTATCTCGTCGATACGGCGGTCCTGCGCCGGATCGAGGCGGCGGGCGCGCTCGAGCGCATACGCACGGCACAGAGCGGTGTGCTCACCGACCTGTTGAGCGATGACCGGGCCAATCGGATGACGGAGATCGGCGCGCTCTTTTCGCATCTGAATGCGGCCTACAGTGCCGCCGCTCTCTATGACGATGTGCGCCACGCGGTCTGGAGCGAATTGGCTGGTGGGACCGTGCGGGTGGATGCTTTCCGCCGGAACCTCCAGCGCAGTTACGTCGCGCTGCTCAGCGAAAAGGTCGCGCCGCCGCCGCCGACTCCGGGTCCGTCCGGGCGCCGCCGCCCGAGATCTACGGGCGCTGTCGACCCGACGACGGGTGCCGATGTACGGGGAATTGCGCGAGGTGAGCTCGTCGCGCTCAACTCGGAGATCGCGGCCGCGCTTGGCCGGACCGCGGACCGGGAGACGCGTCTCCATCTCCTGGATTGCCGGAACCAGATCGACCGGGCCCTGCATCCCGAGCGGGGCGCGGTCGCCTCGGCCAGCGCAGACGATTAGACTATAAGGACCGCTCACAGTAGGAGACCGGTATGGGCAGCTTCGGACCAGAAAAAATCCTTCTCCTCGTCCTGGTGCTCGTGCTCCTGTTCGGCGCGAAGCGCCTCCCGGAGCTGGGTGCCTCACTCGGGAAGGGGATCCGCGAGTTCAAGGGGAGTCTCTCCGGCAAGGATGAGGCGCCCCCGCCGGAGGTTCCGCGCGCCTCAGTGCGCGAGGCGGCCCGTCCCGTTGCCGCCAATGAAGAGGGAGTCGAGCCGCGGCGGCTGCTGCCGTAAGGCGGCCCCGCGCGTGGTCGGAGAGAGGCGCACGGGAGTGCGCCTCTTTTTTTGGGCCCGATGTGACCACGGCAGGGGTCGGGGCAGTCGCATCATGTGGGGTTTTCCGGGGTTGCCGTGTCTGCTGATGATATGATTCCATCGACTGAATTGCGTCCCGCCGGCGCGCGCCGCGCCGCCGGTCTCCGGGCACTGGCCGCCGTTGCGGCGATCGTCGGATGCGCGCACGCGACCAGCGGGACCGCGACGAGCGGTCCGGCGCCGGATCCCGGGACGGCGCTGGCCGAGAGTGCGCTACCGGTCGATTCCTCGGCGGACAACGATCTGATTCACGATCGCGTGGCCGAGGCGAAGATGCAGGGCACGCTGGACTCGCTCGAGCGCGTCGCGCGCGACACGGATGCGAGCGGAGCGAGCGCGGCCGCGAAGGTGCGTGCGCACGCAACCCTTCTCGGCTGGTATCGCGGCATCGACTATGACCGGGGGATCGAGACCCACGCGGCGGCCATCCTGCGGCTGTTGCCCGATGTGAGCGCCGATGGCCGGGTCAAAAATGCGTACGCCTTCATCTGCACGGTTTCGGGTCAGGCCGAGGTTGCGGCGGACAAGGGAGACATGTCTCGCGCGATCGCCGTGCTACGGAATGCGGGGACGACGCTCGCGGGTGTGCCGGATAAGCAGGGCGTCATTGCGGATGCTCTCGCGCGCTATGAGCTAGTCGGCACTCACGCGCCGGCCGTGACGGCGCCGTATTGGGTCAACGCGCCCGCGGGAAGGACCACGCTCGACCTGGGCGCCGGGGGGCCGGTGACCATCGTAGAGATGACTGGGTGGTGGTGCGGGTCGTGCCGCCGGTCGTATCCCTGGATCCGGAACCTCATGCGCCGTTACGGGGACTCCGTTCGCGTGGTGTTGGCGACGGAGCTCATGGGGCGGTTCCATCAGGATACCGGATTGACTCCAGCGGTCGAGCGGGAGAAGCTCGCGACGTACTTCACGGTCGACCGGCAGCTGCCTGCCACCGTGGCGATCGCGGACCCTCCCGCGGAATTCGGCCAGAGCGCCAACGATAAAGCGTACCACGTGTACGGCATCCCGCAGATGGCGCTGATCGGCCCGGATGGCGTGATTCATCGCCTCATCGAAGGGTGGGACCCGCACAACGAAGCGATGTACGATGCGGAGATAGCGGCGCTGGTCCACTCGGGGCATGCGATGTAGGCAGGTGCCCTGGCCGGGCGCATCTTCCGTGCATGGAAGTACAGATATTCGGCACGCGGAAGTGCACTGAGACGCGGAAGGCGCTGCGCTTTTTCGCCGAGCGGCGCATCCGAACGCACTTCGTCGATCTGAACGAGCGCGCTGCGTCGCTTGGCGAGTTGACGCGGTTTGTCCAGCGGTTCGGCAGTGCTGCGCTCATCGATCGCGGCGCGAAGCGTTTCGCCCAGCTAGGCCTTTCGCCCGCGCGGTATTCGGACACGCGATGGCTGGAGCTCCTCGTCGAGGAGCCGTTGCTGCTCAGAACCCCTCTGGTGCGGTGGCAGAGCCGTCTCACTATCGGGCCGGCCGAGGAGCAGTGGCGCGATTGGACCGCAGCCGGTGCGGCCGCCCGGTAGCGCCGATCTACCTTCGGTAGATCTACCTTCGGTAGGTGCGGCTCCAGTCGTACCCCACGGTGGCGCCAACCGAGGGCAGCAGGACGACGCCGATCGCACTGATGATGCGCAGGACGGGTCCTGTGTTCACCGTCTTGTTGAGACGGACGAGGAGAATGCTGCCGGCCCCCCCGACAGCCGCGCCTGCGAGCGCGGCGCCATAGGATCCGCTCGCATGCGGTCCGCCGCCAACGATCGTGGGTCCGGCGGCGGTCGCCAATCCCGCTATGGTATAGGCTCCGACCAATGCGATCGTCGATGCCGGGTCGCCCTTGGCCCCAAAACGGTTGGCGACCCATCGGGTCGCGAGTCCGCCGCCGAAGAAGCCGACGGGCATGAGGCCGAGTCCGACGGCGCCCTGCGCGATCGCCCGACCGGCGGTGACCGGCGGGGGAGATTGAGCGCCCAGGACGAGTGGCGCAAATGTGAGGGCGACGAGGATCGGACGAAGCCGGGGAGGCATGGCGGAATGTATTGGGTCGCTTTACTAGTGGGCGCTGACGAGGGGGTTGCTTCGCCGCGCTTCGCCGCGCTTCGCGGGCTCGCAACGACTGACATCGCTTCGGGCCTGCGGCCCCCGCGACGACAATGTGGCGGGACGAGGAGGTTGCTTCGCGCCTTCGGCGCTCGCAACGACCGCGTCGCGGTCGTCTTGCCCGGCTCACCCGCGTCCGTTACTTTCCGCGTTCTGTGCCGCCCATGGGGGCGGCGCCCGTGTTTTTGCGCCCCATCTATGCCGACTATCAATCAGCTCGTCCGGCAAAGTCGCCGCGACGTGATAAAAAAAGAAAAGGCACCGGCTCTCAAGTCGAATCCCCAGAAGCGGGGGGTGTGCACGCGCGTGTATACGACGACGCCGAAGAAGCCGAACTCCGCGTTGCGGAAGGTCGCGCGTGTGCGGCTCACCAACGGATTCGAAGTGACCGCCTACATCCCGGGCGAAGGGCATAACCTGCAGGAGCATTCGATCGTGCTCATTCGCGGTGGCCGTGTGAAGGATCTGCCGGGCGTGCGGTACCACATCATCCGCGGGAGCCTCGATGCCTCGGGTGTCACGGGCCGGAATCAGAGCCGCTCCAAGTACGGAACCAAGAAGCCGAAGGCTGGCGGGGGCGCCGGCGCGGCCGGCGGAGGGAAGAAGGCGTGAGCCGGCGAAAGAAGTCAGTGAAGCGGCCGATTCTGGCCGATGCGCGCTACGACAGCCAGACCGTCTCCAAGTTCATCAACGCGATGATGCTGCAGGGGAAGAAGTCCACGGCCGAGCGGATCTTCTACGGCGCGATGGACCTGGTCGAGGCCCGCACGAGCCAGTCCGGCGTCAACGTGTTCAAGCAGGCGCTCTCGAATCTGAAGCCGGTCGTCGAGGTGAAGAGCCGCCGCGTCGGCGGCGCGACCTATCAGGTCCCGGTCGAAGTCCGCCCGGAGCGGCGGACGGCGCTCGCCATGCGCTGGCTGATCGAGTACTCACGCGGCCGGAACGAGAAGTCGATGCCGGAGAAGCTGGCGGCCGAGGTGATCGCGGCGTCCAAGGGCGAAGGGAACGCCGTCAAGAAGAAGGACGATACGCACCGTATGGCCGAGGCGAACAAGGCCTTCGCGCACTACCGCTGGTAGGCGCTGCCGTTGGCAGCGAGAAAGGAGAGAGTAGAGAGTAGAGAGTGGCCGTCATTGCGAGCCCGCGGAGCGGGCGAAGCGACGTCCCGTCGTTGCGAGTCCCCGACGGGGCCGAAGCAACCCCTCCCGTCCGGCCACCTACTTGTCGCTCGCTAGCCGCGCCACGCGCGCCCGTACGTCGCGGACGATCGGCTGCAGCTCAGGATCGGCGTCGGCCCATAGGTCGATGAGGTGGGTATACGCATCCCGCGCTGCGGAGCGGTTGCCGGCCTTCTCCTGGAGCTCGCCGAGCCGCTGGTAGCTCGCCGCCAGCGTCCGTGAATCGATAAGGGTCCGAAACAATCCTGGCGCATCGATGGCGCTCGTGTAGTACGCGAGCGCGGAATCGGCATTGCCGTTCCGGCGATACATCTCGGCGAGCTCGAACAGGCCGCACGAAACGCACGTCCCGTCGATGGAATGGTAGGCGTGATAGTGGGCAATGGCGTCGGGCACGTGTCCATCCGCGGCCGCAACGTCGCCCAGCGCGGCCTCCCGCTGGTTGTTTCCCCGGCGCGTCCCCTCGGGCACGGCGCGGTCGTATTCGTCGAGCATGCGCCGCGCCTCATCGACGCGGCCCGCGGAGACGTAGAGGCGGGCGAGGTCGGCGTACGGGCGATCCGCGGTCGGAATGGATGCCAGCGGATGCCGTGCGAGGGCGGTCGAGATGGTCGT
This sequence comes from Gemmatimonadota bacterium, assembly GCA_003141205.1. GTDB lineage: Bacteria > Gemmatimonadota > Gemmatimonadetes > Gemmatimonadales > Gemmatimonadaceae > FEN-1251. Next base: position 2,800 of record PLLD01000270.1, on the reverse strand, counting down.
GAGGGCGGCCGCGGGGCGGTCACGGTACCGTGTCTCGATGTCGCCGAGCTCGACGGCTCCTTGCAGGTACTGGCCGGCGAGCCCGCGCTCATCGGCGATCGCCATCGCGTCGTGCGCGCGCTGGGTCGCTTCCGCGAGCCGTCCCCGCACGACGCTGACGTTGGCCAGCAGCGCGGTCGTGAACTGGCGCCCCCCGGCCCGCGGCGGCAGGTGCGGCATGACCGCGCGGCCGAGGCTTTCCGCCGCGGCGAAGTGCCGTTCGGCCGCGGCGACGAAAACAGGAAAGAAGCTGCCCTGCATGTTCCCGGGGATCGTGCGTCGTGAGCGCGCGAGTGTAGAATCGGCCGCCGCAAAGCGTCCCTCGTTGGCTTGGGCGTCGGCCAGATCGACGTATCCGTTGAGCTCTGCCGGATCGAGCGAGATCTCGCTCGTGTACAGGCTCTCCGCGGCGCCGAATTGACCGAGGCGCTCGAGTGCGAGACCGAGATCGATGAGCGCGACGTCGTCGTCGGGACGCAATGCCAGGGCCGCCTGGTATGCCGCGACCTCTTTCGGGATGTCGAAGGTGACGTTTCCGAAATAGAATCCGTCGGCGTGATCGCGCTCCAGCTCGGGGAGCCGGTCGCGGTGGGTGTAGGCCCTTGTCGACGCGTCGAAAATGGCTTCGGACGACCCGCCCGTGTTGACCAGGACGGCGGCGAGCTTGCGGTACGCGGTCGCAAAGGAGGTGTCGGCTTGCGTCGCGGCCTGCAGGAGCGGAAGAGCACCCTCATCGTCACCCGCGTCGGCCAATCGCACGGCGGCGGTATATTTCCGCAAGGCGTCCATCGATGCCGTCGTCACGTCCGCCAGCGGCTCATCGGCGCGAATCGTCTTAAGGGATTCGCCGATCTCCGCGCGGAGTGCCCGCGAGAGCCGGTCGAGCGCGGGGATCAATGCCCCGGCATTGTCGGCGGTCTCGCGCACCGCCGTGAGCACGCGTCCGTCCGATGCGCCGACGACGCTGGCCGATAGCACATAGCCGGCGCCCACCGGATCGATCTCGCCGGTCACGACCGCTTTGAGCCCGCCCCGCTCGGCCACTTCCCGGGCCAGGGCGGGTGTCAGCGCCGTGCGTGCGGGGCGCTGCATCCGCGTGAGGGCCTCGGCCACGGCTGTGGGCGGCTCGAGCTGGACGGCGCGCGATTGCGCGAGGTCGACGCGAAAGGCCTCAGTGAGCGTCGGCCCGAGCGTCGTGTCCGCGGCGCGGTTCTCGAAATCGGAGAGCAGGATGCGCTGCTGTTCGCTCATGACGCCGGCAGCGATCAGCGTGTGCATGGGGCCGACGATCCCCAGCAGGCGCAGTGCCGCATACAGGACACCGGCCGCAACCAGGGTGCCGGCGCCGAGCAGCACCGTGCGCCGGGAGCGGTGTGCCCGTCGCGGCTGGGTGATGGATGTCGCGAGGGAGGCTCCGGTCGGCTGCGTGCCGCTGCTTGGTGTAGCCATCGCCTCCAACTCGGCCACGATTTCCTCGGCCTGTTGTGGGCGGTCCGCGGGGCGCTTCTCCAGGCAGCGCATGATGAGCGCGTTGAGCGCGGGCGGAACGGTCGCGCGGTGCGAGGCGCACGGCTCGGGGGTCTGTGTCACATGGGCCGCGAGGACCTGCTGCGCGGTCATCCCAACGAACGGCGGACGGCCGCACAGCATCTCGTATCCGACGGCGCCCAGGGCATAGATGTCGGCGCGCTGGTCGACGTGGGGATCGGCGGCGGCCTGCTCGGGGGCCATGTAGGCCGGTGTGCCGAGGGCCACACCCATCGAGGTCAGGGAGGAGTGGCCGCTGGCGGCCGCGCTCATCGCCTTGGCGACGCCGAAGTCCGTGACGACCGCGTGGGACCCCGAGAGGAGGATATTGTCCGGCTTTATGTCGCGATGGACGACGCCGTGCGCGTGCGCGTAGGCGAGCGCGTCCGCGACGTCGCGCAGGATCCGCACGGCCGTATTGACGGGAAGGGCGTCCTCGCGATCGAGCTTGGCGCGCAGGGATTCCCCCTCGACGAGGGGCATGGAGTAGTACAGCAGGTCCCCCGCTTGGCCGGCCGAGTGGAGGGGGACGATGTGGGGATGCTGCAGGGACGCGGCGAGCCGGATCTCGCGCCGAAAGCGCTCGATGCTCACGGTGGCTGCCATCTCCGGCGGAAGCACCTTGAGCACGACCGGCCGGTCGAGGCCGACCTCGGTGGCGAGGAAGACGCGGCTCATGCCGCCGCCGCCCAACTCGCGCTCGACGACATAGGCATCACCCAGCGCCAACTGCAGCTGTTGGCGGAGATCAGACTCCAACGCGGCTCCTTGGTAGACCCAACGACTGGTCCGGCGAGAGGCGAGGCGTACGGTGTAATAGCGAATCCCGTCGCACGGCGCGATACGGGGTCGTGCGGCGTTGACAAGACGGTCCGGCAGCGGCTAAAATTAGAGGCTGTTCAAAAACTTGTCGTCGCGCACGCCGTACGCGCGACGCGCCTAGGGTCCCCAGCCGTACGTCAGCGGCTGTACCCGGCGGAGAGCGGATGGATACCGGCCCCTCCAGGGGCGCTTGGTCCACCCGTTTTTTTGCTGGATCACGGAGCTCAATTCTCGGTATGCCTCGCACGACGCCTCTCGATCGATACCGCAACATCGGCATCATGGCCCACATTGATGCCGGGAAAACGACCACGACCGAGCGCATCCTCTACTATACCGGGAAAAGCTACAAGATCGGCGAGGTCCACGAAGGGACTGCGACGATGGATTGGATGGAGCAGGAGCAGGAGCG
>PLLD01000138.1 GCA_003141205.1 Gemmatimonadota bacterium | reverse complement strand
ACACCTCGACCTCGTGTGCTTCCGGTAGCGCGAGACACAGCGCACGCAGACGATCCAAGGGTGCTTTTGCGGGCTTACGGGGCATCAGGCAGTAAAGTAGGAGCGTGATCGCTGTCCGAGCTGCCGACCGGGTGTATGTTCATCGGCTTCCATCCCACACACTGCGCACTCGCCGTGACATCTCCGTCGGACGTCGCCGACACGTCGGCCCTGGTTCCCTCTCGACCCCCGCGTCCTCCCGGGGTGTGGTCATCCATCCGCGAGGCGCTCGCAGGGTCACGGCGCGATTTCACGGAAGGCTCGATTCCCCGCGCGATCTTCCTTCTCGCGGTCCCGATGGTCCTCGAAATGGCGCTCGAGAGCGTCTTCGCCATCGTCGACGTATTCTTCGTCGCGCGATTGGGCCCGAACGCCGTCGCGACCGTCGGACTCACCGAAGCCCTGCTGGCCGTCCTCTATGCCGTCGCGCTCGGGCTCAGCGTCGGCGCGACCGCAACCGTCGCTCGGCGGATCGGGGAGCACGACTCCGAGGGGGCGGCCCACGCCGCCGTGCAATGCGTGGCACTGGGACTCGCGGCCGCGATCGTGCTCGGTACCTGCGGGGCACTGTTCGGCCCGAGGCTCCTGGCCCTCATGGGCGGCGGCCCCGCCATCGTCGCGCTGGGAGGCAGCTACGCGCGCGTCGCGCTGGGCGGGTGCGGTACCGTGCTCATGCTGTTCGTGGTAAACGCGATCTTCCGCGGCGCGGGCGATGCCGCGATCGCCATGCGCGTGCTCTGGCTCGCCAACGGAATCAACATCGTCCTCGACCCCTGTCTCATCTTCGGACTCGGCCCCTTCCCCCACCTCGGTGTCACCGGTGCGGCCGTGGCGACGACGACCGGCCGCGCGATCGGCGCGCTGTTCGCCCTCTACCAGCTCACGCGTCCCGGACACCGGGTCGTCATTACCCGCCGCTCCCTCCGCGTCGACCTCGGACAGATGTGGCGTCTCATTCGCCTCTCGAGCTCGGGCGCGTTCCAGGCATTCGTCGGGACCGCCAGCTGGATCGGCCTCGTCCGCATCATCTCGACGTTCGGGAGCACCGCGCTCGCAGGGTACACCATCGGGCTCCGCATCATCATTTTCGCGCTGCTTCCCTCCTGGGGCCTCAGCAATGCCGCCGCCACGATGGTAGGGCAGGCGTTGGGTGCCGGGCGCCCCGAGCGCGCGGCACGCGCCGTCTGGCTCACCGCGTTCTACGACTGCTGCGTGCTCACGCTCGTCGGCCTGCTGTTCGTGATCGCGGGACGGCCCATTGTCAGCCTCTTCACCGCCGACCCGGCCGTCCGCAATATCGCGACCCGCTGCCTCCGAATCGTCGCGGCCGGCTTCCCGTTCTACGCGTATGGGATGGTGATCACCCAAGCGTTCAACGGTGCCGGGGACACATGGACACCAACGTGGCTCAATTTCGGGATCTTCTGGGTGTGGGAGATCCCGCTGGCCTACGTCCTTGCAACGACGGGCGGCCTGGGCCCGACCGGCGTCTTCATCGCGATCGCGGTGGCGTTTTCCACACTTGCGGTTGTGAGTGCCCTGCTCTTCCGGCGCGGGCGCTGGCAAGGGATCGCAGTGTAATCACGACCTATGCCGATACGCACGGTCATATGCCGGCGTATCGGGAATGTCGTGGCATCACGCCGCAGTCGCGTGTCCGATCTGATCCGCGATCCAGGAGTTCAGGCTCTTGTGCTCCCGCGCGGCAGCGATCGCCGCCGCGCGATGCACGGCGGGCGGTACCCGCAGCGTCAGGTGGCCCGAATACGGCTTCTCCGGCCTCTTGCCACGCTCCACACACCACTCGAGATACACCTCAACGGACTTGGCGAACTCGCGCTCGAGCTCCTTCACGGACGCTCCGTGGAAGGTGATGACCACACGCGTGTTGATGACCTCTCCATGAAACCGCTTCGCGTCGGCGTCGTACTCGATCTCGGCATCGTATCCCTTGTAATGCATCATGGTGTGTCTCCCCGCAGCTGCGTGACGCGCGCCGGCGTTATACCGGCCTGCTCAAGAAATCGTCGCACCGATCTCACCGCCCCTCGGTCCGCCTCTTTGCGCGGATGCGGACGATAGAATGGTGGCATGATATGCCACCATTAATGCACGGTGTCAATATATGACACTACACATCGAAGCCGCGCATTCGCAGGATGGCGGTAGTGGGCGTGCTCGACCGCATGCGGGGGGAAAGCCACACCGTTGAGCCGGCTACGCGTGTACGCGATCCGCCGCGGACGTGCACGCGATCACCACCCCGTTGTCACCCCCCGTAACAGTACGTGCAGCCGTGCTCCTGCGCGCGGTTGACCGCGAGAACACCCACGGGCACGAGGGTCATGCCGGGCAGCAGCGCCGCCGCCCACTCCTTCCGCGCGACCTCGGGCGACACCCCCCCCTTCTCGGCGACCAGACCGGCTAATCCAACGAGCGCCACGTTGCAGACGGTGAATATCACGTTCCGGTCCGCGAGCGTCCCGATCGCGGAGTTCGGGAACATCAGCGTCTCGCCGTGCGTGAAGATGTTGCGGGTCGCTGGGGCCTTCGTGGCCGGGTCGGTCACCTTGCAAAACTCGCCAAGCTTGTACTTCGCCCAGATCGCATCGGTCAGCGCCATCGGCATGGCGAAGTGACGGAGCCCCACCACCGCGGAAAGGTCCGCATCCTTGAGACCGTAGACGTCGTTGTTCTGGTCGAGGAAGTTCATCGCGAACGCGAGCGCGAAACCGTCGTTCGGCGTCACCGCATCGAAGAATTGCCGGTGCTTCCCCTTGATCCGGTCGAGCCACGCGTCGCTCCACGGGCCGATCGGACCCGGGGAACTCGCCGGTCTGCTCGGCACTTCCCCTTCGGCACGAGCGAGCGGGATCCCCGCGGCCGCAACGGCGACCGCGCCGGCCGCGACTCGCCCCATGAAATTCCGGCGGTCCACCCGCAGTGAGCTGTCGCCTGCCGACGCGCCGGATTGAACTGGATTACGCATGATCGTGCCCTCCCCTGGGAAAGGGTAGCCGTACCACAAGATCAGTCGATCGTGGCGGGGTAATGAAGGCGCCTCTGCTTCTATCTCCCTTCTATATATATGTATCGCTAATCCGGGCTCGGCCCGCCAGCACCCGCAGGCTACCCTCGTAGCCTACGGGCCGGACTCGTCGGCCGGTGACGAACGATTCGGCCGCCACAATGCCAGACGGGCGAGCACTCGCCGGCGCTCCGCGTCCGACATCGTCGTCCACCCCGCGATCTCGTCGATCGTACGACCGCAGCCGCGACATA
>PLLD01000275.1 GCA_003141205.1 Gemmatimonadota bacterium | reverse complement strand
CACCCGCTGCGGCAAGGTTGGTTCGGGCGGAGTCGAGCAGTCCGAGGACATATCCGTACACGCTATCCTCGGTCACGAACGGCGCGGGGGGTGCGCTGACGGGATGATCGACATCCACCGGCGCCCCGAGATTCCCGTGCAGCTCGGCGATGTACATGAACATCAGGGCCTTCGTGGTCTCCGCGAAGCCAATCGAGGCCGCCTTGTCGGCGTCGACGAGATCGGTCGCCTTGGGGACCGCGTCGATATAGTTGTTGGCGTTCCGGATCGCCGTGTAGTAGTCGAACCAGAGGCGTCCGCCATCCTCGCTCGCGTTGACCGGGCCGAAGAACGGCTCCTCCCAGTCCGGCTGGTTGTTGTTGGAGAGGTTGGCTCCCTCGCGTCCCATCGAGCCGACGAACCAGATGAGACGCGTCTGATCGATGCGGGAGGACTGGAAGATCCCCGTCGCGGCCGCGGCCAGATTGGCGTGGTTGGGCGCGCCCGTCAGGGACGACAGGGTCGGACCGTTTGGGTCGGCGACGTTGAAGTTGTAGCACGCGGCGGCGCCCAGGAGCGCGCCGATCGTGCCGGTGAGAGCGGCGGCCCCGCGCGCGCCGCGACCGAGAATCGTGGTGGCGTGCATGGTCAAAACCCCGCGCTGATCGTGAAGTAGAAGGACCGCGCCGGCGGATAGGGTGCGAGATCCACGCCGCGGGTGATCGCCTGTTGCCCGAAGTTGCTGACCTCGGGGTCGTATCCGAAGTATTTGGTGATCAGGATGAGGTTGCGCCCCGACACCGAGAGCTGGAGCGATTTCGCGCCGAAGACGTACTTGGCATCGTGCGGCCCGAGGTCGTAGGCCAGCCGCAGCTCGCGCAGCTTGAGGAAGGTCGTGCTCTGCACGTACGGGCGGGCATCACCGTTGAAGCACGCGTTGATCTGGTCCTGGCCCAGCGCCGTCTCGGCATCCGCGTTGAGCTGATTGCACCCGTACAGCGACAGCGTTTGGTTCTCCGCCACGCCGCCCAGCTGCCAATCCCACAATCCGGACAGAGTAAACCGGTCGAGCGCGAAGGAGTTCGTGAAGGACCAGCGGAACTCCGGATTGACCTGGCCCAGGTACAGGACGTTGCCGTTGTTGTCGGTTCCGATGATCTCGGAGATCGGCCGCCCCGGCTGGATGAGAAATTCACCGTAGGCCAGGCCGAATCCGGCGGTGGCCGGACGGAAGCTCGGGAACGGGAGGGAGATGACCGTGTTCCGCAGCGAATTGAAGGCCGTTTGAAAGGTCCAGGAAAAGTTGCGCAGCTGGATCGGGACGACCGTGGCGCCGATCTCGATTCCCTGGTTGCGGAAGGTGCCCCCGTTCTCGAAGACCTGGTCGTACCCCGTCGATGGCGGAGGCGTGCGCGGCAGGATCAGTCCCGTGGTCCGCCGACTGTACAGCGTGACTTCGAGATCGGCCCGCCCGTCCCAGCCCGTCGCATCGAAGCCGCCTTCGACCTCGCGCGTGCGCTCGGGCTTGATGTTGGGGTCGGCGGCGATGCCGGATTGGCCCAGCTCCTCGCCGACCAGTCCACCGATCGAGTTGGTGGTTTGCAGCAGCGTGTACTTCTGGCCGAACAGGGGCAGGTTGCCCGTCTCGCCGTAGGCCGCGCGCAGCTTGAACGTGCTTCCGCGGCCCGCGAAGTCGCGGAAGGTGTACGAGCCCGCGGCCTTCGGATACAGGTTATACGCGCCCGTGCTTCCGTTGTTGCTGCTCCGCTCGGCCCGCAGACCCAGCTCGATCAGCAAATGGTCGCTCAGCGTCCGGAATTCCTCCTGTCCGTACAGGGCGAGCGTGCGGTCGTGGGATTGGAGCTGGGTGTTCTGGATCGTCGCGCCGGCGTCGACCGTGCGCTGGTCGCCGACGAGACCGATGGCGGAGGTGCTCGCCGTGTTGAACTCGCGGTCCTCGTACGAGATGCCGACGGACGTCGTCGCCTTGAAACTCGCGTTCGTCGGGGTGTAGCTGTGGATCGCGTTCAGGTTCCAGTTGTAATACCGGTTCACGCCGAGCCCGAGGACCGAGACACCGGGCTGGGCCTGGAGCGCCTGGAAATACGCGGTCGATGGCACGACCACGTGCGACTGGTCGTTGAAGTCATCCAGTCCGCCGGTGCCGACGAATTGCAGGGTGGTGTGCTCGGTCTCGACTGCGTCATAGTTGAGGTGGAGGCCGCCGGTGAAGCGGTTCACCGTGTTCTCATTGGCGCCCAGCGCGATCGTCTGCAGCGGGTTGGCGCCTTTGTAGCTGAGGGCGAGCGGCAGTTGCGGATACACGCCGTCGGCGTTCGGCAGCATGTTGACGAAGCTCGGGATGTAGGCGATCGCGTACACGACGCTCGCGCCGGCGTTGTCGTTGTTGACGAACCCGCGGTTCTCCGTCGTGCTGTTGAAGGCGCCGGTGAAGGATCCCTCGAGCCGCTTCGCGATGTGCTGGTCCAGCTCGAACCGGAGCGACTTGCGGTCGGCGCCGGTGGCCTGGATGATGCCGCCCTCGTTCGTGAGGCCGGCCGAGAAATAGTATCGGGTGACGTCCGACCCGCCGCCGACGCCCAGATTGGATTCGACGTCGAGCGGCGTGCGGCCGGCGATCTCGCGCAGGTGATCGTATACGGGCAGCTTGCCGTCGACGATGTACGGGGTCTCCGCGCCGCCGTACACCGAGTCGGCCTGTGCGACCGTCCATTGCCGCTCTTCCGGTCCGCGCAGCAGGTGGGACGCCCCCACGCGTTGGCTGAAGCTCCACTGCGGATGGCCGGACCGTCCCTTCTTCGTGGTGATGACGACGACGCCGTTCGCCGCCTTCGATCCATAGATCGAGGACGCGGCGGCGCTCTTGAGCACTTCGATCGTCTCGATGTCCGCCGGGTTGATGTCGGCGAGCCGGTTCACGGCATCGTCCTGGGACGGGCCCGTTCCGTTGTTGGCTCCGCTCAGGGTGACGTTGTACAAGCCGGTGGGCACCGACTCGTTGCTGTACATGACGCCGTCGACGACGAATAAGGGGTCCGTCGCGCCGATCGCGGTATTGATCCCGCGGATTTGAACCTGCGCTCCGCCGCCCGGGCCGCCCGAGTTGGTCTGAATGTCGGCTCCGGCCACCTTCCCCTGCAGCGCCTCGTCGACCGACATGGCGGGCGCGCGGGTGAGCTCGGTTCCCCCCACGACCTCGGTCGAGGTGGGCGCCTCGAGCCGGGTGACCTGCGTCGCCTGCCCCGTGGTGACGTACGCCTGCAGCTTCAGGACGTCATACGCGAGTCCGATCGTGACCGATGTCGCGGTGGAATCGACCGTGACATCCCTGGGCAGATAGCCGATCGCGCGCACGGTCAGCCGGTGCGGGCCGGGGTCGAGCGTGAGGTGGAAGTCGCCGCGATCGTCGGTGCGTGCGCGCGCCGTGCCGCCCACGACGATGATCGCCGCGCCGAAGATCGCCTCGGTGCTGTTTTCCCGGATGACGTGCCCTGCGAGCTCACGCTGTTGTGCGGCGGCGGAGTGCGGGATCGAGGCGCCGAGCGCGAGCACGACCGCGAGTCGGACGATGCGTGACTCCATGCCTATTCCTCCCCTGATACCAGGGACCGCGAGAGAGACGATACAAACGGCGGGCCTGCGCGCCGACGGGGCGTCGCGAGAGCCGACGAGACAGGTGAATGCTCGGGGGATTCTCCGATCGGGCACCCCCGGGGAGGGCGGCGCGAAAGGGCACAATGATTACCCTTTTCCGCGCAATGTCAAGGCGCCGTCAAGAGAGCTCGACGGTGTCTGCGACGGTCTTTACTTTCGTTGCGCGCGTACCTATCTATGGCGGCCCGGGGCGGTCGGTCCCGTCGCACAACCGTCATGCCTCTCCCTTTTCGCTGGTCCGCGGTGCGCGCCTTCGGGTGCGCCGTCGGGCTCCTGGCCGGCGCGTCCGCGCTCGCTCGCAGTCAGGATCTCCCGCGCCTGAACGACACGCTGCCGGCCGCGGTCTCGGTCATTCGGGCGGGGCGCTTCGTCGATGTCGACCGCGGAACGGTCGCGCGGGACCAGCTCATCATCATTCGGGGGGAGCGCGTCGAGCGCACCGAGCCGGCGGCCGGGGCGACGCTGCCCCCGGGCGCGCGGGTGATCGATCTGTCGGCGTACACGGTTGCGCCCGGGCTCATCGACTGCCACACGCATCTCGTTGGCGACGCGGAGTCGGCCGATGTACTCGAGCCGCTCGAGCGCTCGGAGGCACAGGACGCCCTGACCGGCGTCCGGAACGCGCGCGCCACCCTGCTCGCCGGCTTCACGACCGTGCGCGATGTCGGCACCTATAGGGCATTCGTCGACGTGGCGCTGCGCAATGCGATTCGCGACGGCACGGTCCCTGGGCCGCGCATGGCCGTGGTCGGTGCGTACATCACGGTCGCGAAGGGCGGGGGGGAGGTGACCGGGATGGCGAACGATATCGTGCTCCCCGCCGCGTTCCGCGTGGGGGTGGTGAGCACACCCGACGAGGTGCGCGAGCGCGTGCGCATTCTGCTGAACGGAGGCGCCGACCTCATCAAGATCATCGCCACCGGCGCCGTCCTCACCGAAGGCAGCCAGCCCGGCGTCACGGAGATGTCGGAGGCGATGATGCGCGCGGCGGTCGAGGAAGCGGGCAAGTATGGTGCGTTCGTGGCCGCGCATGCGCACGGCGCCGACGGGATCAAGGCCGCGGTGCGCGCCGGTGTCCGGTCGATCGAGCACGGCTCGCTCATGGACGACGAGGCGATCCGACTCATGCACGAGCATGGCACCTATCTCGTCGCCGACATCTATAACGGCGATTGGATCGAGGAGCAGGGGAAGCGCGAGGGGTGGCCCGCCGAAATCATGCACAAGAACGAGGAGACGACCGAGGCGCAGCGGGAGGGGTTCCGGAAGGCGGTCCGCGTTGGCGTGAAGATCGCGTTCGGCACGGACGCCGGTGTGTACCCCCATGGACTGAACGCCCGCCAGTTGCCATATATGGTGCGGTACGGAATGACGCCCATGGCGGCACTGCAGTCGGCGACGATCGTGGCGGCCCAGCTCATCGGGTGGCAGGATCGCGTCGGGTCGATTGCCCCAGGGAAATATGCGGATCTCGTCGCAGTGCCCGGTGATGCAATGGCGGATCTCTCCAGCTTCGAGCACGTCGCCTTCGTCATGAAAGGGGGCGTTATCGTGAAGGCGCCCACAACCCTGCAATAGCGTATGCCGCCTCTTCCGATCGTCCAGCTCCCCGGAGTCCGTCGCGCGATCCTCGCGCTCGGCGTCGCCACCGCAGGGCTCCTCGCGCGTCCCACCGTGGCACATGCGCAGCACGGCGCCATCGCCGGCCGCGTCACCGACTCGGCGTCGCACGCGCCGATCGCCGATGCGCAGGTTCGCGTCGCGGGCACGTCGTTAGCCACGACGACACGTACCGATGGGACCTATCGGTTGGCCGACCTGCCCGCCGGGCCGGCGACCGTGCGCGTGCTGCGGCTCGGGTTCCGGGCGGTCACCCGCGCCGTTACGATCGCCGACTCCGGCACGGTGACGGTCGATGTCGTGCTCGCGCCCGCCGCGACGACGCTCGATCAGGTGGTCGTGCAGGCGACCGGGGAGACGGAGCGGACGCGCGAGACGGGGAATGCCGTACAGACGTTGAGTCCCGATTCCGTCCCGCTCGCCGCGACGGCCCAATTCTCCGATCTTCTCTCCTCCCGCGTCCCGGGCCTCCAGGTCACGCAGCAATCCGGCACCACGGGGGGCAGCTCCCGCATTCTGATCCGCGGCAACAACAGCGTGTCGCTCGCCAACCAGCCGTTGATCGTCGTCGATGGGATCCGGGTCGACAACGACGATGGCTCCACGCAGCTCGACGTCGGCGGGCAGGTGCCCTCGCGGTTCGACGACCTCGACGCCAGCGAGATCGAGAGCATCGACGTCCTCAAGGGGCCCGCGGCCTCCGCGCTGTACGGCACGGCCGGCGCCAACGGCGTGCTCCAGATCACGACCCGGCGCGGCGTCTCCGGTCGGACGACGTGGCGGACGTGGGCCGAATATGGCTCGGTGCGGAATTTCACCGCCTATCCCGCGAACTATGCACAGATCGGGCTCGACCCGAGCGGCAATACGATCACGCAGTGCACGCTGCTCCTGCAGTTCACCGGCGGCTGTACCGCATTCCCGGATTCCCTCGTGTCGTTCAATCCCCTTGCGACCTACAGTCCGAACATCCCGGGCTGGCGCACCGCGTTCGGCCTGAGCGCGAATGGCGGCAACGATGCGCTGAACTATTTCATCAACGCCGATCACCGGGACGAGCACGGCGTGTATCCGAACAATTACGACCGGCAGACCAACGCCCGCACGAACTTCCACGCCGCGCTCTCGCCGACGATCGACGTCAGTGCCAACATCGGGTATCTGCAGAGCTCTCTCGGGCTGCCGCAAAACGACAACGCGTCCTATGGTGTATTGAGCGGCGGGCTGTTGGGGCAGGCCTTCAACGATCCGGTGCAGCATGGCTACGTCGCCGGCGTCACCCCCGACATCCTCGCACAGGTGCTGTCGACGCAGAATGTCGATCGCCTCACTGGAGGCTTCACGGCGACGTGGCGACCGCGCAGCTGGATGTCGGTCGTCGCCGTCACGGGGCTCGACTATACGAATGAGCTCGAGCGACAGATCGTCCCGGCCGAGGTCCTGCCGATCTTCCCGACCGGGTACGTGCAGACCGACATCCTGCCGCACTACCTGTACACGACCAACCTTACCGCCACGGCGCACTACGGGATCGCGCGGGACCTGCAAGGGTCCACGTCCATCGGAACCCAATACAACGATGAGTCGGGTGCCGGAACGGTGACGACCGGACAGGGGGTCGCGCCGGGGACGGGGACGCTGACCGGCGCGACCAACACGATCACGGCGGTCGAGCAGAATAGCCAGATCGTCACGTTCGGCCTCTTGGGTCAGGAGCAGATCGCGTGGCGCGACCGGCTATTCCTGACGGCGGCGCTCCGCGGCGATGAGAACAGCGCATTCGGGCTCGTCCACCAGTTCGTTCTCTATCCGGACGCCAGCCTGTCCTGGGTCATCGGCGAGGAGCCCTGGTTTCCCCATACGAGCGTGCTCAGCTCGCTCCGCCTGCGCACCGCGTATGGCGAATCGGGGCAGCGCCCCGACTTCCGTCAGGCACTCACCTATTTCACCCCGGTCCCGGCCAAGAAGAACGGCAACGAGCTCCTCGGCGTCATCGACACGACGACGGGCAATGGCGATCTCAAGCCGGAGATCTCGCGCGAGATCGAAGGGGGATTCGACGCGGGATTCTTCCACGATCGCATCAGTCTCACGGTCACCTATTACAACAAGAACACGCACGACGCCCTCGTGCAGCGCACCCTCGCGCCCTCGAGCGGCGGCAACACTCAGTTCGTCAACCTGGGCGAGGTGTCGAACAAGGGATTCGAGGCGTCGATTTCGGGCACCATTCTCGACTTGCGATCCATCCAGGCGGACGTGACGATCAACGAGTCGGTCAACCACAACAAGCTGGTGAAGCTGGGACAGGGGATCAGTCCCATCACCTTCGATGCCGGCGATGCGGCGGACACGCAGGAGGACGCGGCGGGATACCCCCTGGGCGGGTACTGGTCGTATCCGTACAGCTATGCCGACGCCAACCACGACGGGATCATCGATCCGAGCGAGATCACCGTCGGATCCAACCTCGTCTACATGGGCAGTCCGTTCGCCAGCGACGAGACATCGATCGCGCCCAGCGTGACGCTCTTCCACGTCCTCCGGCTGTCGGCGCTGTTCGATCGGCGCGCGGGGGTCGTGACCTACAACGGGACCGAGGAGTTCCGCTGCGGGTTCAGCAACACGATTTGCCGCGGAGCCTACGACCCGACCGCAAGCCTCAAGTCCCAGGCCGCCGCGATCACCGAGTCGCTCGGGCTGAGCGACGCAGGCGCATACGAGGACGGCTCTTTCTGGAAGTGGCGCGAGCTCACGGCCGCGGTCACGCTGCCGGATCGGTGGGCCCATCGCGTCGGCGCCCGAAAGGCGACGGTGTCCGTCTCGGGCCGCAACCTCGCGACGTGGACGAAATACACGGGATTCGATCCGGAGATCAACTTCGCGCCGAACAATCATCTGCCCGGGGGAGAATCGCCGTTGGCGACGTCGGATTTCCTCACACAGCCTCCCGTCCGGTATTGGACGGGGCGCGTCGACCTCCAATTCTGACCGCCATGCCGCAGTCATCGGAGTTATCACCAGCGTCCTCGCCCGATCGCGGGAGAACCGTCCGCGCGCGGTCCCGGGGGACCGCTCCCGCACTGGCACGCCTCCTCCCCCCGCTGCTCCTCCTGGCCGCGGAAGGGTGCAACATCGGGAAGCAGCTCGATGTGAAGGACAAGGACTTCGTCCAGCCGGGGGGGCTGACGAACCCGGCGGCTCTCGCGTCCCTGCTGGCGGGCGCTCTGTCGCAGTTTCAGGTCGCGTGGTCGGGGAGCGGCGACGAAGGCGGTAATGGCCATGAGGGCCAGATCAACATGACCGGGCTTCTGACCGACGAGCTCGTGGATCTCGAGACCTTTCCGACCCGGATCGCCGTTGACGAGCGCATCGCCACCCCGACCAATGGGTCTTTGCGGTCGCTCTTCCTCGACCTGAGCCAGGCGCGCGTGTCCGCCGAGCGCGCGGCCCTGCAATTCGTGGCGCTGGATTCGGCGCAGAGCATCGGACGCGCCGAGGCGTCGAATCTGGCCGCCTTCAGCTACGTGCTGTTCGCCGAGGACTACTGCTCGGGGGTCCCGTTCAGCAGCGTCAGCGTGAGCGGTACCCTGGCGTTCGGCCAGCCGCTGCCGACCGATTCCGTCTACGCGCGTGCGATCGCGGCCTTCGACACCGCGAGCGTCGTCGCGGCCGCGGAATCATTGGCGACGGATGCCGCGGGCGCGCTCGACTCACTGTCCGTACAGGAGCTGAATCTCGCCCGCGTGGGACGTGCGCGCGTGCTGCTCGACCTCGGCCAGCTCGCCGCCGCGGGTGTCACGGCGGACAGCGTTCCCGATGGCTTCACCTACGCGGTCGAGGGGTCGGCCAACAGCCCGCGGGAGAACAACGGCATCTGGTACTTCACGACCCTCCTCTCCTTCAGTGTCGCCGATGTGGAAGGGGGGAACGGCCTGCCCTTCGTGTCCGCCGCCGACCCACGGGCGCCGTTCGACGATACGGGGGAACCCGGGTTCAGCGGCGTTCCCGGCACCGACTTCATCGCGGAGCTCAAGTATCCCGATCCCACATCCGATGCGGTCCTCGGCGACTGGATCGAAGCGCGGCTCATCCGGGCGGAGGCGCAGCTGAATGCGCAGCACTCGGGCTCCTACATCACCACTCTCAACGCGTTGCGGGCGACGAATGGCGCGCTCGCGCCCCTCACGCCAGCTGGGACATTCGATGGCCAGGTGGACCAGCTCTTCTCCGAGCGCGCGTTCTGGCAGTACCTGACCGCGCACCGGCTCTCGGATCTGCGGCGGCTCATCCGGCAGTACGGTCGCGGGTCGGAGACTGTCTTCCCGACGGGGACGGACGCCATCACCGGCTCACCGTACGGAACCGATGTCAATTTCCCCGTTTCCTCGGATGAGACGAACAATC
The DNA here is from genome assembly GCA_003141205.1 of Gemmatimonadota bacterium. Lineage (GTDB taxonomy): Bacteria > Gemmatimonadota > Gemmatimonadetes > Gemmatimonadales > Gemmatimonadaceae > FEN-1251. Next base: position 3,757 of record PLLD01000275.1, on the reverse strand, counting down.
CGAATTTCTCGGCCTGCATCAACCGCGATGCGTGAGTGACGGCGCCGCCGGGCGCGGCATGATGGCCAGAGTCTTCACGGCGGGTCTCATCGCGCTGCTCGCCGCGATCGGGGATCCGATGTCCGTCGCGGGACAGGTCGCGCCGGCGCCGGGCAAGCGCCTCCTCGCGCTCGACGATCTGTACCGCGTGCGGGAGGTCGGCGATCCGCGGCTCTCGTCGGACGGCGCGTGGGTAGCCTATACGGTCACGGTGCGCGACTCGGCGCGCGACGAGGACTACTCCGCCATCTACCTCATGAGCTGGGACGGCCGCACGTCGCGGCGCGTGACCTGGGGAACGGAGGGGGAGCGGGCGCCCCGGTGGAGCCCGGATGGAAAGTCGCTCGCGTTCCTTTCCTCGCGCGGGGACGCGCAGAAAGGGGAGCAGGTGTGGGTCCTGCCGCGAGAGGGTGGTGAGGCGACGCGGGTGACATCGCTGCCGGATGGCGTGAGCGACTACGCGTGGGCGCCGGACGGCCGCCGCTTGGCGGTGATCGCGCGGGACCCCGACCCCGCGGCGCCCCGGAATGGCCCCGGCGGCGATACGGTGAAGGCACCCTCTCCGATCGTGATCACGCGCTTTCAGTTCCGGGAGGACAACATCGGGTGGCTGACGGAGCGCCGCGCGCGGCTCTACGTCGTCGACGTTCCGACCGGGCGCGCCACTCTTCTCACGCCGGGGCCGGTGGACGCCGCGCTCCCCGCCTGGTCGCCCGACGGGCGCCAGATCGCATACGTACGAAAGACCGGAGAGGACGCGGACCGGACGTTCAATAACGATGTGTACGCGATCGACGCGGACGCGGGGGCGACGCCGCGCCAGCTCACGACGTTCGCCGGCAACGACAACGATCCCGAGTGGGAGGGTGGTCCCCCCGCGTGGAGTCCGGACGGACGCACGATCGCGTATGAGAAGGGCGGCGCGCCGGAGCTCTTCGATTATGGGATGCAGCATCTCGCCGTCACCGCGGCGCAGGGGGGCGGTCCCGAGCGGTTCGTGACGACTCCGTCCGACCGGATCTTCACCTATCCGCACTGGACGCGCGACGGCCGTTCGCTGCTCTTCCTGATCGAGGACGATCGGGGGGTTCAGCTGGGCCGGGTCACCGCCGCCGGCGGTCCGATCGAGCGCCTCGTGACGGGACGGCAGGTCATCAGCGGCTTCGATGTGGGCGGCGACGGGCGCATCGCGTTCGTCTCGAGCACGCCGAGCGCGCCATCGGAGATCTTCGCGCTGGACCCGGGTGCGCGCGCGCCGCGCGCGCTCACCCATGAGAACGCGTGGCTCGATAGTGTGTCCCTCGCGCCGGTGCGCGAGGTCTCGGTACGGAGCCCGGACGGAACCGATGTGCACGGCTTCGTCGTTACGCCGCCCGGCTACGCGGCCGGCACGCGGTATCCCACGATCCTCCGGAACCACGGCGGCCCGGTGTGGGAATGGGGGAACGAGTTCTATTTCGACTGGCAGCTGTTTGCGGCGCACGGCTACGTGGTGTTGGGAGCGAATCCACGCGGGAGCTCGGGGCGCGGTGTCGACTACGCGCGTGCCATTTACGCGGATTGGGGGAACAAGGACGTCGCCGACGTCCTCGCACTCGTCGATACGGCGGTCGCGCAGGGGTTGGCGGATTCCACGCGCCTCGGGGTTGGGGGGTGGAGCTATGGCGCGATCCTTACCGATGCGGTGATCGCGCGCACGCAACGCTTCAAGGCGGCGACGAGTGGCGCGGGGCAGGGGAACGCGTTGGCCGGCTACGGGACGGACGAATACGTTCGCGAATACGAGGTCGAGCTCGGGCAGCCCTGGGCGCACCCGGACGTGTGGCAGCGTGTGGCGTATCCCTTCTTCCACGCCGACCGGATCGTAACGCCGACGCTCTTTCTCTGCGGCGACCTCGACGCCAACGTCCCGCTGATCAACTCCGAGCAGATGTACCAGGCGTTGCGCAGTCTTCGGGTCGACGCGCAGCTCATCGTGTACCCGGGGGAATACCACGACATCGCGCGACCGAGCCATGTACGGGACCGGCTCGAGCGCTACCTCGCCTGGTACGACCGATACCTGCGCGTCGCGGCAGGAGCGCGGTAACGGCTTGCGGTAGTGACTTGCGGTCGTGGCTTACTGTTGCGCCCGTGACGTCAGCTCACCGAACCAGTGCTCGCTCACGACGAGCAGGCCCGATTCGCCCGCCGATGTCTCGCGCAGCATGAGGAAGCGCTTGTCGTCGGGCGAAATCGCGTAGACCTGGACCGGGCCCCCGAACGTGAAAGGCTTGAGCGAGAAGAGGGACTTTTGCGCGCCCACCGCGAACGAGGGTGTCTCCGTCACCTCGGCCGCCACGAGGTCGCCGTGGTTGTTCCGGAACCGTGGTTGTTCCGGAAGAAGATCTCCTTCCCGCCATGGGACCAGAGCGGCGCCTCGCCGCCGGCGGTGGAGACCTGCCAGCGCGCGGCCGCGACGTTCGGAAAAGGGCGCACGTAGACCTCGAACGTCCCCGATTCGTCGGACGAGTACGCGAGCCATTTCCCGTCGGGGGAGAGCGCGGGGTCGACCTCGCGCGCGGGCGACGCCACGAGGGGAACGAGCGCCGTGTCGCCGACGCGAGCCCCGTAGATGTCGCCGTTTCCCGGGTCGGTCACGACTCGCCGGAGAATCAGCCAGTGCCCATCTGGCGACTCGAACGCCTGCCCGAACGCGACTTTCGCCGGGAAGAGGCGTGTCGCGGCGCCGACCCCGTCGGCGCGCTGAACGAAGGGGACGCCGCCGCCGTCGCCGCGATCGCCGAGGAAGATCACCTGGCTGCCGTCCGGGGTCCACGACGGGCGGGTGTGGGCCGTGTCACCGAAGGTGATGCGCGAGAAGGGGCCGCCGGGCAGCTGCTTCACCCAGATGTCCGACTTTGCGTTCCGCGCCAACTCGACGGCGATGGCCCGCGCGTTCGGCGAGAGTGCGAAGGCGTTGATCGTCCCGTCGATTTTCCATGCCGAGTCGGCGCGGCTCGGGAGTCCCTCGCGCGTCACCCAGACCATCTCCCGCGCCGACGCCTGGCTCGCGGTCTGATACACGAGTGTGCCCGCGCCCGAGAGCGCCACCGCCGCTCCGAAGGGATTCGCCTCCAGTCCTTCATACAGCGCGACCGGTGGTCCGGAGAGCGCGAGCTTGCCGAGGTCGAACGGGGCCACGAGCAGCTTGCCGTCGGAGGTGACCACGACCACGTGGCCGGTGGGCGAGTAGCGCGCGTAGATCCCGCGGAGGAGCACGCGTGCCTCACCCTTTGGCAACGGCATTACCATGATCTCGAAGTCCGCCGGGTTCTGCTCCGAGTGGCGGCGGCGGAAGAGGAGTCCGCGCGCGCCCGGCAGGACCACCGGCCATTCCGTGCCGAGCACCTTGTCGGCGGCGGTGAATTTGTAGACGGGCTCCACGCGCCCGCCGGTGGCGCGGATGCGGCTGATCCCCGAGTCCACCTCGAAGTAGACGTAGCCATCGCTCCCCCAATCAGCCGCGGTCGTGTTCGCGCTGTCGGTGAGGGTGAGCGGCGACCCCCCCTCCAGGGGGAGGATGCGCACGGTCTTCCCATCCAGCACGAAGCCGAGCTGGCGTCCGTCGGGGGAGAAGAAAGGACTGGAGGCGCCGTCGGTGCCCGAGAGGACGGTGGGGTTGACCTGGCCGGCATCCTTGATCCAGAGTCGCGTCGTCCCATCGCCGCGTCCCACG
>PLLD01000194.1 GCA_003141205.1 Gemmatimonadota bacterium | reverse complement strand
CCCGTGGCGTACGCGCTCTGGCCGACGAGTCGGGTGTCCACCATCTGTACCCCCACGGACGTCGCCGCCCGCACCCCCCGCATGAGCGACGCCGTCGCCGTCCCCCGTACGTCCACCGAGTACACATCCGTCGTCGCATTCACGAGTGTGATGGACGGGGTCGCATCGTCGTAGTTCGCATTCGCCAAGGGGTAGTCGAGGATCTCGTTCCCCTGGGAGCCGTGATCGAGCCCGACCGTCGCATGCCCAACGAACCATCCCGCCGGCCGCCAGTTCGCCGTCAGCCCCCCCGTCACCCGGTCCGTGTTCTGCGATCCGATCGCGCTCAATTCCGTAAGCGGCGTCGCGAACTGGGCATATCCCCCAAAATCATACCCGTAGTAGTGCGCGGCATCGCTCAACGCCGGCGCCGAGAGAACCGCTGAGTACAGGCTCCCCGCATTCGGCGTTTGCTGGTAGGTCGAGAGGTAACTCCCCGTGGCAGTCAAGTCCGCCGTCGACCCGAGCTTGATCGCCGTGTTCACGCGCACCGACCGCTGCTGCTCGCTGTTCGAGCCGAACGCTGAGCTCGGCAGCCCCAGACTCGCCGTATCCGCCAGCTCCTTGAATACCGGCGGCATCTGGATCAACCCGGTCTCGTTCGACAACCCGCCCGAGACGAAGTACCGCACCGCGTCCGATCCGCCGCTCACCGACAGATCGTACTTCTTTCGATCACCCGTCCCAAAGATCGTCGTCGCCGCGTGGTTCAACGGATTCCATTGCGTCACACTGTCGGTCACGCACGTCCCGGCCGTCAATCCGATACTGTACGGCGGTCCATACTGCGCGTACTTACCTCCATACGGTACGTTCACTGTACAGTTGATGGGCGTATCGATCCCATCGGTCGTGTGTCCCCAGGCGTAGTATCCATTGGGGAAACTCACCGGAATGCCGCTCTCCGTCTGCTCGGCCGATGCCTTCCACTGCGGCGCTCCGGCCGTCCCGTGCTTCGTCGTGATCACGATCACGCCATTGGCCGCGTCGGTGCCGTACTCGGTCGATGCCGACGGTCCTTTCAGAATGTCGATCGTCGCAATGTCATTGAAATCGAGGTCGTTGAGCCGGGTCGGCGACGGGTGGACACCCTGACCCTCTGAAAGGAGGACACCTATGTTCCCACCCGCCGAATTATCCTGCCGTACGCCGTCGACGATCAGGATCGGGTCGCCCTGCAGCACGAGGCTCGTGAGCCCCTCGATCCGGATAGCCTCCCCAGCCCCCGTCAGCCCGCTCGTCTCCAACACGGTCACACCGGGCGCGCGCGCCGAGATGAGGTCCGTGAGGCTCGTGATCGGCGCCGTCGGCGCGATCGAGTCCGCATTGATTGTCGAGATGTCGTTCCCCACTTCGTACCGCCGCTGCTCGCCAACTGCCGTCGTCACGACCTCATCGAGCCGTGTCGGCGCTGCAGTCAGGGCGAAGTCCAGCGTCGCCTCCGCGTCCGCCGCGACGGTGACGTCCTTGGTGAGCGGCTGATACCCCACGCGCCGCGCTGTGACGTGATAGGTCCCGGGCGTGACGCCGGCGATCGTGTACTTCCCGTCTGCGTTGGCGGTCGTACGGAGGGCCGTGCCGTCGACGCGAATCGACACTTCGGACAGCGGTGTCTTGAGCGCGCCGTCGGTCACGTGACCGGTGACGATCGCGGTGCCTTGCTGCGGCGCAGATGCGGACGCACGTACTCCAGCATCCGGTACCAACGCGGCCTTGGCACCGTCGGCCGAGAGTTGAACATCAATTCCTCGCCCGATCAAAAGCTCCGTGAGAGCGGCGGCCAGGGTAATCCGGTCGGCGTGGACGGTCACAGGAATAGCTACAGGGACCACTGCCGCGCTGAACACGAAACGGATACCCGCCTGTTTGCCCAGCTCCATCAATGCGTCTTCGAGACGGACCCGGTCGAATTCCAACGTCACACGCCGCTGTAGCACTGGCGCCGTACTCATGTCTACCGCCGACTCGAGTGCCGTCGGAGTCGACACAAAGCGAGGCCCTTTGTCCGCGAAGAGGGCTCCTATCTCCTGCCCGTGCGCTTGGGCCTGTAACACCGCGACAAAGAACGCGGCGCTCAACAGCACAGTCCCTCTGCGCGAAACACACATCGCAAGTCTCCAATGGGAGCGGCGGCGGCAGCGTATCATTGCGCCGGTGAATTGATGTGAATGGCGGCGTGGATCGTGACCGCCGACCCGCGCATGACGTATCGTGCTCCAACCGTAGGAGCCAAGAGGTCGAGCGCATGGGTCAGTGATTCCTCACCGATCGTTGCCGTGACCGGGATGCGGGCCAGCTGGGGATCGGCAATGACGATCTCGACACCGTACCAGCGGCTAAGGTCGGCCGCGACGACGCGCAGCGGCGTATCGTGAAACGATAGCTCGCCGCGGGTCCATCCGGTCAGGGCACCAACGTCGGCACCATGAACGATCGAGATGCGCCCGCGTTTAATCATGGCCATATCGCCGGCCCGTATCGCTACGGTATCGATCGCCACCTCGCCGTCGGCCACGACGACTTGGGTGGCCGCGTCAGCTGCGTACGCGCGCACGTCGAATTGCGTTCCGATGTCCTGCGCGATAGCACCTCGCGCATGCACGGCGAACGGATGCGCTGGATCATGCCGCACCGCGAAGAACGCCTCACCGTCCAGATACACGTCGCGCGCGCCATTCGCGAAATCGGCCGCCAGTCGCAGTCGGCTGGCTGGCGCGAGAATGAAATGCGTGCCGTCCGGGAGCGTGACATTCTCTCGCCGCCCCGGGGCCGCCACGTATTGCCGGCCATGGCTCGCGTTCTCGTCGATCGAATCGGCGCGTGCGACCAGCAACACGAGGATGCCGGCGGCGATCGTCGCGCCGACCAAGGGAACGACACGGCGCGGCGCCCAATGGCTCGTAGCGCCCGCGCGCCGGTCGCTCGATACGACCTGCAACCTGACGCGGCGCTTCAAGCGGGTCAGCGCACGCTCGGTGTCGACCGCTGGCGCCTCGGACGCACCGGCCCAGAATAGGCGCATTTCCGCAAGGCGCTCGCCGTTCGCGCGATCGACAGCGGCCCAACGTTCGACGGCTACCCGCTCCGCTGGCGTGGCTTCGCCCGCGACGTAGCGTTCGAGAACCAAAGCATCGATCGGATCGTGTGTATTGGGCATCTCGGATGGATGAACACCCACCCCCACCAAACCCCCTCGCGGCGTGCCCTCGGGCGGGCGCTACCTACCGGTAGGGCTCGAGCGCCGCACGCAATACCGCGTAGGTTCGCGTCAGAAGCGCCTCGATGCGCTTCACCGAAACACCGAGTGCGGCGGCAGTCTCGGGGACCGTCAGGTGGTGATCGCGCCGGAGGGTGAACACCTCACGACAGCGCGGCGGGAGGGTTTCGAGCGCACGTGCAATGGCCTCATGCAGCTCGCGCGCGCTGAGCCGCTCCTCAGCGTCGGCCATTCCTTGCCCCATCCCGATCGGCACGTCACCTCGAGTCGCGGAATCCGTCCACCGGGATTCGATGCGGCGACGCCGAAGATGATTCAGCGCATGATTCCGGACGAGTGCGTAGAGATAACTGCGCGCACTCTCGCGCACATCCCACGTGGCACGTCGCTCCCAGACCGATGCGAACACATCCTGCACAAGCTCTTCGGCAAGCGCCACCGAGCCGACAAATCCAACGACGAAGCCGCACATGGGGCGATAGTACGAGCGAAAGAGCGTGTCGAATGCCCGTTCGTCCCCCGCTCGCACCCGCGCGACCAGCTCGCGTTCACGAGCGAGCGTCGGAAGGGCCGCTGGCACCGCCTGTACGCGGCGATCCAAGGGTTCGGCGCGGTTTGCTGGATGCGACGCCATCAGATTGACAACATGAGCACGTGCTATGCGTCCGGACAAGTGGGGCCGTGTCGTCGGCCGTCGATCCGGTGCTTCCGCAACTATTGGCGCAGGTGGGCCTGATGCATGTAGGTCGCCGTTCGTGACGCGCGCGGGGTCGATGCGAGCGCGCCGCGTTACAGCGCATCCGGCGATTGTGCAGCGCCCGCGCGCCAAGCGGGGCGTGGCTTCGGCCATGGTAGCAGGCGTCTCGGATCATCAATAATCACCTATAGAAGTTGGACGAAGTCGTCCGCGTACACGGAGAATGACCTATTGTCAAACTTTACGCGTGCCCGTGAAACGAATCCGCTTGACACGACTCGTATCTTTCGGGTATTACACGTGTCTCGCTGCCAAACGACGGCCCCTTTCCTGAAGCACAATGCCACCGAAGGAAATACCGCAACTCCTCATACACAGTCCGAAAGACAACGTGGGAGTTGTTGTGGTCGAAGGACTCAAAGCTGGAACCGACATGCTGTGCGTGATCACGGAGAACAACTCCGAGTCCCGCCTCACCGCGAAAGCCGATGTCCCCATCGGCCACAAAATCGCGCTGGTCGACCTGAAGCCGGGCGATACCGCGATCAAATACGGCGAAGACATCGGCAAGATCGTCGGACGCGTCAACCAGGGCGGTCACGTCCACGTTCGCGATCTCAAGACGAAACGCTGGTAGCCCGCAACCACCCATGGCCCCCAACAACGGTCTGACATTTCACGGCTGGCGGCGCGAGAACAAGCGCGTCGGCATCCGCAATCACGTCGTCATTCTCCCGCTGGATGACCTCTCCAACGCGGCGTGCGAAGCTGTCGCGAACAACATCAAAGGGACGCTCGCTCTCCCGCACGCTTACGGGCGGCTGCAATTCGGTGCGGACCTCGATCTGTACTTCCGGACCCTGATCGGCACGGGCTCCAATCCCAACGTCGCCGCGGTGATCGTCATCGGCATCGAGCCCTCGTGGACGGGCCGCATCGTCGATGGGATCGCGAAGACTGGAAAGCCGGTAACGGGCTTCTCGATCGAGCAGAACGGCGACATCAACACCATTGCAGCCGCGTCGCGCAAGGCCAAGGAATACGTGCAGTGGGCGTCGGAGCTCAGGCGCGAAGCATGTGGCATCGGGGACCTGTGGGTCTCGACCAAGTGTGGCGAATCTGACACGACCACGGGGCTGGCCTCGTGCCCGACCGTCGGCAACATGTACGACAAGCTGATTCCGAAGGGGATCTACGGTATCTTCGGCGAGACCTCCGAGATCACCGGCGCGGAACATCTTGCCCGGAAGCGCGCCGCGACTCCGGAGCTCGGGGAGAAGTGGTACCGCGTCTGGAAAGCCTACCAGGAAGACGTCATCGAGGCGCACAAGACCGACGATCTCTTCGATTCGCAGCCGACCAAAGGGAACATCGAGGGCGGTCTGAGCACCATCGAGGAGAAGGCGCTCGGGAATCTCGAGAAGATCGGCCACACCTCCCAGTTTATCGACGTCCTCGAACCGGCGGTGGCGCCGGAGAAAGGGCCCGGGCTCTACTATATGGATACGTCGTCGGCGGCGGCGGAGTGCATTACGCTGATGGCGGCTGCCGGATACGTCGTGCACACCTTCCCGACAGGCCAGGGGAACGTCATTGGCAACTCGATCGTCCCGGTGATCAAGATCAGCGGCAACCCGCGCACGGTCCGCACCATGCCGGAGCACATCGATCTCGACGTCTCGGGGATTCTGCGGCGGGAGATGACGATCCCGGAAGCGGGTGATGCCCTGATCGATCAGATCACGCGCGTCGCAAACGGCCGTCTGACCGCGGCCGAGGCGCTCGGGCATCGCGAGTTCGTCCTGACCAAACTCTACCGCAGCGCATAGGAGGAAGGTTTAGCACGAGCGCGGCGGGCGGACTCCGATTCCGCAACGCCCCTCTCGAGGTGCCTGGCCTGACACAGGCGCCTCCCTAACGAGTGGCATGAAACCCTATCAGGTCAAGATCGCCCGCTCCGCCGGCAACGGCGCCCCGACTGAAGTCGGGACCTTCGAAGTCGTGCTGGAAGAGCGCATGACGGTGCTCGACGCACTGTTCAACATTCAGCGAACGCAGGACGACTCCTTGTCGTTCCGGTGCGCCTGCCGCGTCGGGATGTGCGGGACGTGCGCGATGTACATCAACTCCGTGCCGCGGCTGGCGTGTAAGACACAGGTCAGCCGGCTGAATTCGTCGACGGTCACGATCGGCCCGCTGCCGAACTTGCCGGTCATCAAGGATCTCGTGGTGTCGCTGGAGCCGTTCTTCGAGCAGTGGAAGAAGATCAAGCCGGCGCTGCACTCGCCCACGCGCGACTCGAAGGAGCTCGCCTGCATCCCCGCCACGTCGCGGTATGCGCGCGAGACGCCGCAGAAGCGGGACTGCATCACCTGCGGCATTTGCTACGGGGCATGCGGCATCAAGAGCAGTAGCGCGGAGTACCTCGGGCCGGCGGCGATCAACAAGGCGTTCCTGCGCCTCATGGACCCGCGCGACACCGCGACCGAGGAGCGGCTCGAGGTGATCAACAACGAGCGAGCCGGCGTCTGGCGGTGCCACGCGCAGTTCAATTGCACCGCGGCGTGCCCCAAGAACATCGATCTCACGGATACCATCATGCGTCTCAAGCGGGCGATGCTGTTCCCGTCGGGGCTCAAGAAGGCATGAGACCCGCCACCGCTACCGCCGCCGTCCGGAAATACCGCTGGCAGTTCAGCGGGATGGTCGCGCACGTGATCCAGCGGGTCACGGGGCTGTTGTTGCTGGTGTATCTGTTCCTGCACGTGCACACGATCCGCCAGCTGAGCGAAGGACCCGTCGCGTTTGACCAGGCGCTGAGCGTGTTCAAGAACCCTCTTTTTAGACTGCTCGAAATCACGCTGCTTGGCACTGTGATTCTACACGCGTTGAATGGCATCCGGCTCACGCTGATCGACCTCGGCGTGGGCCACGCGCGGCAACGCCAGATCTTCTGGGCGTGGTCCATCGGATTGGGGGTGCTGGTGTTCCTGGCCGGTGCGATTCCGTTGTTCCTGGCTTCCGTGCTGAGGGTCTGAGATGCCGGCGTATCGGAACGTCCTTTGGTGGTACGTGCAGCGCATCACCGGGGCGCTGCTCGTGGTGCTGCTGACCCTGCATTTCTGGGTGGAGCACTTCATGTCGAAGACGCTGATGCGGGGCGATCTGACGTATGCCGTGATCCTGTCGCGCATCTCCAATCCGGTCTGGCAGGCCATCGACATCGGGTTTCTGTTGGTAGCGCTCGTTCACGGGTTGAACGGCCTGCGGAACATCGTGCTGGATTACAGCCGCGTGGGTCCGCGGGTCGCGCAGGCGATCACGGTCGCGCTGGTCGCGGTTGGCCTGGTCTGGTCGTGGTGGGGCATCGAGGCGTTCAGCAAACTGTAATGCCACACTCCTCTCCTCTCCCGATCGACACGCTGGACGCCGATATCCTCATCATTGGAGCGGGCGGAGCGGGGTTGCTGGCCGCGCTGCACGTGCATGAGACCGATCCGAAGCTCAAGATCGTCGTCGCGGTCAAGGGATTGCTCGGGCAGAGCGGATGTACCCGCATGGTCCAAGGTGGCTACAACGCCGTGCTCAATCCGAGCGATTCGCTGGAGCGGCACTTCACGGATACCATCAAGGGGGGGGCGTACATCAACAACCAGGAGCTGGCCTGGATGTTGGTGGCGGAATCGCCCAAGCGTATTGTCGAGTTGGAAAACAAGGCCGGGTGCATCTTCGACCGGAATCCGGACGGCACGATCCACCAGAAGGCGTTCGCCGGGCAGTCCTTCGACCGCACGGTGCACAAGGGTGATCTCACCGGCATCGAGATCATGTCGAACCTGCGCGACTACATGCTCGAGACCGACATTCGCATCCTGCAGGAATGTCGCGGGCTGGACTTGCTTACCAACGACGGCAAAGTCGGCGGGGCGCTGTTGCTGAACATCCGCACCGGGCGGCTCAGCACCGTTCGGGCCAAGGCGACGCTGTTGGCGACCGGTGGCGGGGCGACGATGTACCGGATCTCGTCGCCGTCGCTGGAAAAGTCAGGCGACGGGATGGCGATGGCGCGTCGGGCCGGTGCCGGGTTCGTGGACATGGAGATGTTGCAGTTTCACCCGACCGGGTTGTTGGTGGGCACCTCCGTCGCGACGGGCGGGCTGCTCGAAGAAGGGCTGCGCGGCGCGGGGGCGCATCTGTACAACGGCCTGGGCGAGCGGTTCATGGAGCGGTACGATCCGAAGCTGGAGCGCGCCACACGTGACGTCGTCGCTCGCTCCAGCTATCTGGAAATTGTGGCGGGGCGTGGATCGCCGAATGGTGGCGTGTACATCGACGGCAGCCATCTGGGCGAGGAGTTTCTCCTCCGCAATTTCCCGGGGATGGTCGAGCGGTGCGCGGATTACGGATTCGATCTCGTGCACGACCGTGTCGAGGTTTCCCCCAGCGCGCACTTCCAGATGGGCGGGATCACGATCGACCTGGCGTGCCGGTCGTCGCTCGATGGCCTGTTCGCCGCGGGGGAGGATGCGGGTGGCGTTCATGGCGCGAACCGGCTCGGTGGCAACGGCGTTGCCGATTCCATCGTCTTTGGCGGCGTCGCGGGCGATAGCATGACCGATTACGTCATGGGCCGAGAGCTGCCGACCATTTCGGCGGCACAAATCACGGCGCTTAGCCAACATTGGACGCGCCCGCTGGCGGCTGCCCGTGGAGAGAGACCCTTTGGTCTTCGCGAGGAGTTGGAAGATGTGATGTGGGACAGAGTGGGCGTCGTGAGAAACGGAGCGGATCTCGAATCCGCGCTCGACACGTTGGCCGCGCTCCGCGAGCGCGCGCAACAGGCGGCGACGGCCGGCCCGGCCGCGTCTAACCCCGCGTGGAATGCGTTGATGGATGTGCTGAACCTCTGCGATATCGGCCAGATGGTCGCGCAGAGTGCGCTGGTCCGTACGGAGAGCAGGGGCGCGCACTACCGGCTGGACTATGCGTCTCCCGACCCAAGCTGGCTCAAGAACATCTTCCTCACCCCGAACGACGATGGGGATCTGGATGTGCACTTCGAGCCCGTGAAGTTTACCCGGCTCGCGCCGCCCTCGAGCATTTAGGAGCCACCGCTCATGGACACGATATACGACAGCATTGAGACCGCCGCTCGGGATCTCTACATCCGGGCGCTCAAGGACATTCCGCAGGACGTCCGCGACGCGCTCGCGCGCACGCTCAAGGTCGAGCGGGCTGGCGGCAACCGGACCGCCGAGCGGGTCATGTTGACGATCGTGGAGAACATTCAGACCGCGGATGAGCGAGATGCATTGGTCTGCCAGGATACCGGGTTGCCGGTCTTCAAGGTGCGCATCGGCACCAAGCTCAACCTCGATATCGCGCGGCTCAAGGATTGCCTGCGGAAGGGGTGCGAGCGGGCGACGAAGGAATATCCGCTGCGCTCCAACACGGTGCACCCGCTCACCCGCAAGCATACCGGAACCAATACGGGTGAGGGGATCCCGGTCATCAAGCTGGAGTTCGTTCCGGGATCGGACACGATCGATCTCCACATGGCGCCGAAGGGATCGGGCTCGGAGAACACGAGTTTCCTCAAGATGCTGAACCCGGCCGACGGGCAGAAAGGGGTGAAGCAGTTTGTCCTGCAGTGCATCTTCGATTCCGGGGCGCGGCCATGTCCGCCGATGATCGTCGGGATCGGGTTGGGGGGGACGTCGGACGTCGCGATGCAGCTAGCCAAGGAGGCGAGTACGTTCCGCCGGATCGGATCGTCGAATCCCGACCCGGACGTGGCTGAGCTCGAGCGGGATCTGCTCGACAAAATCAACCAGACCGGGATCGGACCTCAAGGGCTGGGTGGCACGACGACGGCGATGGCGGTGCACATCGAGTGGGCGCACACGCACATCAGCCAGAATCCGGTGGCCGTGAACATCCAATGCTGGCGCGGCGAGCGCGCCGAAGCCGTCATCTCGGCGGATGGGACAGTGACGCACTCCAGTAGGGTACAGGCCAATGCCACACTATAAACTGCAGACGCCGCTGAGCGAGGCTGACATCCGGCAACTCAAGCTGGAAGACACCCTCTCGATCGACGGCACTATTTTCGGGATCCGCGACGCAACGCAGATTCGCATCTTCGACGAAGGGATCGCACCGCCGGTAGATCTAACCGGGTCGGTGTGCATTCATACCGCGCCGGGTGTTCGCAAGCTGCCAGATGGTACGTACGAGAAGATCTGTATCGGCACGACGACCAGCACCCGCATGGACCGCTTCGTCCCCGGATTGCTGGAGCAATATGGGGTGCGCGCCCTCGTCGGGAAGGGCGGCCTGCTGCAGGGAAGTGTTGACGCCATGGCCCGGATCGGCGGAGCCTACTTCGCCATTGTCGGAGGGGCGGCTGCGCTCGAAACGCTGCAGATCGAGGAGATCGAGCAGGTATGGTGGGAAGACCTGATGCCGGAATGCCTCTGGAAATTTCGGGTCAAGGACTTCGGCCCGCTGATCGTGGCGATCGATTCCCACGGCAACAGCCTCTATCGCAACATTCAGGAGCGCGCCGCCGAGCGCATCAAGGCACTGCAGCTCTAACAGTGTGCCGACAACGTTTTGGATCGAGATGAGCACACCGCACTTGCACGACATGACAGATGCCACGCCGGCAGCACCGAGCTGCTGAAATCATTGACCCTGGAGACCCTCGCCCCGGGCGTTGGGTTCTCTGTCGCCGTTGGCGTGGCTGCGTGGCTCATGGCCCTTGGAGAAGAGCGGCTCCTGGGTCACCCCGTCATCGAAGCACTGGTACTCGCCATCCTGCTTGGCATGATCATCCGCACCGTGTGGGCACCGACGGGACACGCCGCGGAGCGCATCAAGCCAGGCGTGGGCTTCACGGCCAAGCAGATCCTTGAAGTCGCGGTCTGCCTACTGGGCGCGTCGGTCGACCTGGCACAGTTACTCAAAGCCGGGCCAGCGCTTGGGGTCGGGATCGTTCTCCTCGTCGTGCTCGGGCTGAGTGGCAGCTATCTGCTCGGTCGTACCCTCGGCCTGCCGCACAAGCTCGCCGTGTTGGTAGCCTGTGGAAACTCGATCTGTGGCAACTCGGCCATCGCCGCAGTCGCCCCCGTCATCGAAGCCGAACCGGAGCATGTGGCCTCAGCCATCGCCTTCACGGCCATCCTTGGCGTGGTCGTCGTGATCGGGCTGCCCTTGCTCGTGCGTCCGCTCGGGCTGTCGTTCTATCAGTACGGCGTCCTGGCGGGACTGACCGTGTACGCCGTCCCGCAAGTCCTCGCAGCGGCGTTTCCCGTCAGCGTGCTCTCCGGTCAGGTCGGGACGCTCGTCAAGCTGGTGCGCGTGCTCATGCTGGGACCGGTGGTCTTCTACTTCGCTTTGCGCCATCGCCCCACCGGACACACGGCTGGCCAAGGGCACGCCGTCACGACCCCCCGTTTCTCGATTACGCGCTTTGTCCCCTGGTTCATTATAGGGTTCCTCGCGCTCGCCGCGCTCCGGTCATTCGGCGCCATCCCCCTGGCGGCTGTGACGCCGACACGCGTGATATCAGGCTGGCTCACGGTCGCAGCGATGGCAGCCCTCGGCTTGGGTGTCGATCTCAAAGCAATCAAGAGCGTCGGCCGTCCGGTCATCATGACGGTGACCGGATCACTCATGTTGCTACTCGTACTTGCTGTCGGGCTGATTCATGTGTTGAAGATCCGGTAAGGTGCTCTACGGCCGGCCGACAGCCCTGGCATGGTCGCGATCTCGCCGGCCAAGCGGCCGATAGTCACGCCGGCATCTTCTCTTCCTGTACACCGGTTTTGACGAATGTCCAATACAACGGGATGCCGGCGAGGACCACGAGGAATATTATCGCCGTCGGTACACGAGCCGCCGGATTGGCGAACGCGGCAAATACCAGGTACAGTGTTGCGGCGACGAACAACAGGGGCGTAACCGGATAGCCGATGGTCCGAAACGATGGACGATATCCCGCTTTCTGTCGCAATAGGAACACTGCGGATACCGCCAGGGCGTAGAACGGCAGGCTCGCCGTGACAACCGTCGCGGCGAGCTGCTCGAACGTGCGCAGCGAGACGAAGAGCATGCCAAGCTGGGTGGTGACGAGGATCGCCACATGGGGTGTCTCGTATCGTGGATGCACCCTCGCCAGTTGCTTGAACAGGAGCCCATCATGGGCCATGGCCCATAACGCCCGCGGTCCGGTGAGCATCGAGCCATTCAGCGTTCCCAGCGTGGAAAACATGACCACGATGCCGATCGCGACGACCCCAGGCTGTCCGACCAGCCGGTCCGCGACAGCGGCGGCGACCAGCGGGGAGTGACGCAGCTCTTCGGTCGAGAGCACCTTGAAATAGGCGATGTTCGCGAGGACATACAGGGCCATCACGAAGAGCGTCCCCAGAATGAGGACGCGTGGCAGGTTCCGTGTGGGATCTTTCACCTCTCCCGCCACGAGACTCACATCCGCCCATCCGTGGTACACCCACAATACGGAGATCAGTGCGAGGCCGAACGGAACGACCCCAAGCGTGGCGGGCGGGACAGGCGACACCATCTGCGGGCCCGTAGAGTGGTGTCCGAGTACCAGCGCGAGCAGGATGAGCGCCAGGAGTCCGCCACACTTGATGAGCGTCGTAGAATTCTGGAGCAACGTTCCCCATCGAACGCCGCGGTAATTCAACCACCCAATGACGGCGATCGCCCCCGCTGCGACGTAATGCACCCACGGATCCGGCTGCCCGATCGGCGGCGTGTGCCCCACGGCATGCAGGAAGTACTCGGTAAAGGCGGTCGAGACCGCCGCGAGCCCGGCGGCCCGAATGATCACCAACTCGGACCATCCATAGAGGAATGCTGGAAGCCTTCCCCATCCTTCGCGGATGAACACGTAGACGCCCCCCGTTTCAGGGAAGGCGCTCGCCACCTCCGCTAGCGTCAGGGCCCCGCACAATGCCAATAGGCCTCCCGCCACCCATGCGCCGAGGACCAGAAGCTTCACAGGCAGCTGGTTGACGATGCTCGCCGGCGACCGGAAGATCCCCGCCCCAATCGTTCTCCCGACGAGGATCGCCGCAGCGCTCCAGAAGGCGATGCGGCGCGGAAGCACCTGTGGCATCATATGCCGCCAAAGCAGAGATACTTGACCTCGAGATACTCGTCGATCCCGTACTTGGAGCCTTCACGGCCCAGGCCGGACTGCTTCATGCCGCCGAACGGAGCGACCTCATTCGAGATCAGGCCGGCGTTACACCCAATCAATCCATATTCCAGCGCTTCCCCCACGCGCCACGCCCGACCGATGTCACGGGTGTAGAAATAAGCCGCGAGACCGTACTCGGTGTCGTTGGAGAGCGCGACGGCCTCCTCTTCTGTCTTGAATCTGAACAGCGGGGAGACGGGGCCGAAGATCTCCTCGCGTGCCACACGCATCCGCGGTGTCACCTCGCTGAGGACGGTCGGCTCGTAGAATGTTCCGCCCAACATATGTCGCTTGCCGCCGGTCAGGATCTTGGCCCCTTTGCCAACCGCATCGGCGACGAAGGTTTCGACTTGCTCCACGGCCCTTTGGTCAATCAGCGGTCCTTGCTGGACGTCCGGGTCCACACCGTTCCCAACTTTCAATTTGCGCGTGGCCGCAGTGAGCTTGCTGGCGAACGCGTCGTACACGGCGTCTTGTACCAGGATCCGATTGGGACAGACGCACGTCTGTCCCGTGTTGCGGTACTTCGAGGTCATGGCGCCGTCGAGCGCGGCGTCCAGGTCGGCATCGTCAAAAACGATAAAGGGTGCGTTGCCCCCCAACTCCAACGACAGGCGCTTGATCGTATCCGAGCTTTGCTTCATCAAGATACGGCCGATCTCTGTGGAGCCCGTAAACGTCACCTTCCGGACCGTGGGATTGGCGGTCATTTCACCGCCGATCGCCTGGGCAGCCCCCGTGATGACACTGAGGATCCCGGGGGGCACTCCGGCACGCTCGGCCAACACCGCCATGGCGAGCGCGGAGTACGGAGTCTGCATCGCGGGCTTCACTACGATCGGGCACCCGGCGGCCAGCGCCGGCGCCACCTTGCGTGCGATCATCGCCAGCGGAAAGTTCCACGGTGTGATGGCGGCACATACACCGACTGGCTGCTTCAGCACCATGACCCGGCGGTCGTGGTAGGGACTCGGAATGACGTCCCCGTACGTGCGTTTGCCTTCTTCGGCGAACCATTCGATGAACGCGGCGCCGTAGAGCACCTCGCCCCTGGCTTCCGAGAGGATTTTCCCTTGCTCGCTCGTCATGATCAGCGCCAGGTCATCCTGATGCTCGATCAGGAGGGCGTGCCAGGCGCGTAAGACGGCGGCGCGCTCCTTGGCGGTCTTGCTGCGCCACGCAGGCCACGCGCGGTCGGCCGCTTCGATGGCGCGCCGCGTCTCTGCTGCGCCCATGTTCGGGACGTGGCCCAACGTGTCGCCGGTCGCGGGGTTGGTGACGGGTTTGGTGGCGAGCGAATCGGCGTCACACCACCGTCCATCGATAAAGCACTGTTGTCGGAACAGCCCGCAATCGTTCAGTGAGTTCAACACAAGTTCCCTCGCCCGATAGATTTTATGCAGCCTTGACAATTTATCCTTGGAAGATCCAAAGAGGAGCCGGAAATCGTGGCACACAGTTATCGCGGTGCGGATGTCGTCGCACAAGCCCTTGCCCGCGCGGGCGTCAAGCACATCTTCGCGCTGTCAGGCAACCACATCATGCCGCTATTCGATGCCGCGCTGGACGCCCGCATCGAGCTGATACACACCCGCCACGAGGCGGCCGCGGTACATATGGCCGACGCCTGGGGTCGGCTGACGGGGGAGCCTGGCGTCGCCCTGGTCTCGGGCGGTCCGGCACATGGCAACGCGGTGTCTGCACTCTACACCGCGCAGATGGCCGAATCGCCGGTGGTGCTGCTCTCTGGGCATGCACCGACGGATCAGCTCGGGCTCGGGTCGTTCCAGGAAATGCGCCAGGCGGATATGGCCGCACCGGTCACCAAGGCGGCCTGGACGTCGACGAGCGTGGAGGCGCTGGGCCAGGACATCGCGCGCGCAATCAGGACGGCCCGCGCGGGTCGCCCGGGACCGGTACAACTGAGCCTGCCTGTCGATACACTCACCACGAAAGGGAGGGAAGAGACAGTGCCCGATGCTGACGCCTTCCTTGCCCAGGCCATGCCGCTCGATGCCGGAGCAGCGCTGGCGTTCCTCGACCGCCTGACGGCGGCGTCTCGGCCGCTGGTGCTAACTGGATCGGTCTGCCTGACGCGTGCGGGTTATGCACGGGCGCGTGCCTTCGAATATGCGGTTGGTGTCCCAGTCGTTGGCATGGAGAGCCCGCGCGGCACCAACGACCCCTCCTTGGGAGCATTCGCGGAGGTGCTCGCGCAGGCCGATTGCGTGCTGCTCATCGGCAAGCGTATGGATTTCACGCTCGGGTTTGGCCGGGCACCGGCGTTCGCGGCGGATTGTCAATTCATGCACATCGATGCCGAGGCCACCGAGCTCGATCGTTCTCGCCGCTCCTTGGGGAATCGGCTTGTGGCGACCGCGATGGCAGATGCATTGTCAGCCGTTGCCGCCCTCGCGGCGGCGCGGAAGCATCAGCGCAGTCCTGATGCCTGGAGCTCCGATGTCCATGCGGCTATGCAGTACCGCCCGGCCGCCTGGAGCAGCGTGGCGTCCCAGGAGCCCGGCAGGCTACACCCCGTCCAGGTGTGCAGACCCTTGCAGATTCTGCTGGACAGCCATCCCGATTCGGTTATGGTGTCTGATGGCGGCGAGTTCGGGCAATGGGCACAGGCGTGTTTGACCGCGCCCAATCGCATGATCAATGGGCCGGCCGCTGCGATCGGGAGTGCGCTGCCAATGGCGCTCGCGGCGCGGGTCGCGAAGCCCGAGGCGCCGGTGATCGCCCTCATGGGCGATGGCACGTTCGGGTTTCATGTGGCCGAGATCGACACCGCCGTCCGGTACCGCCTGCCGTTTGTGGCAGTCGTCGGCAACGATGCGCGGTGGAACGCCGAATACCAGATTCAGGTGAAGACCTATGGTCCGGACCGGGTGGTGGGGTGTGAACTATTGCCGACGCGCTATGACCTTGTTGCCGCGGCGCTGGGTGGGCATGGCGAGCACGTGAATACGGCGGACGCGCTCCTACCCGCGGCTGAGCGAGCGCACCGGTCGGGGCTGCCGTCCTGCCTGAACGTCGCCATGGAGGGCGTGCCGGCGCCGGTCGTGCAACGGCGCTGATTCAGTTTGGCCCCCCCTCCCCGTGCGGAGACGTACCACGCAGGCATCGCCGGCTATATCGCGTCCGCCAAGCTGGTGAAGTTG
>PLLD01000027.1 GCA_003141205.1 Gemmatimonadota bacterium | reverse complement strand
GGGCGCGGCGGCCGACGGGGGGATCCAGCCCGGGGATCTCGTGTTGTCGATCGGAGACCTGCAGGTTATCGACGGCGACTTCGGCCCGAAATTCCGCGCGATGTTTTCCGGTGCGGCCGGGGGGGGCGCGCCGCGCACCGTATCTGTGCGCGTCCGGCGCAACGGGGCGATCGACACGCTACAGGTGCCGATCCGACTCTCGGTGCGGGTGAACGCGCACGTTGCCGTGGACCCCGCGGCGCCGGCGAAAGCGGCGCACATTCGCGACGGGATCCTGCGCGGCACGACGGAGCCGTAGCGCTAGACGCGGCCGCGGTCGAGGTTCACGAATAGCCCGAGGAGCAGGGCCGTCATGCCCGAGACGGCGAGCTTTTGCTGGAGGGTCCACCAGGGGATCGGGGAGACAAACCCTTCGAGCGCGCCCGCGAAGATGAGCAGGATCGTGGTGCCCGCGATGAGGGTGATGGCCCGCCGGCCGCGGATGACGAGTGCCTCGCGGCGCGTGAGCGCTCCGGGCAGCAGGATGGCGGAGCCGAGGAGCAATCCGGCGCCCCCGGCGATGCAGATCGCGCTCAGCTCGAGCACGCCGTGTGGGGCCACGAACGCGACGATGAGGGGGAGGATCCCCTTGCTCTGGTACAAGCCGAGCACGCCGCCCAGGTCGATCCCGTTGAAGACCAGTGCGGCGACGGTGCCCGCGCCCGCGAGGATCCCGCCGGCGAACGCCAGGAAGGTGACCTGCACGTTGTTGGCGATGATGGCGCTCGACATGACGGGCCGGAACAGCTCGGGGTCCGGGACGTAGCCCTCGCCATTGCGGGCGCGCTCGACCCCGGCGTCGGCCCGATCGAGCATGCCGGGGGGGAGGAAGGTGGGTGCGATCGCGGGATGGGTCACGACGGCGGTGTACGCGATGGCGCCCGGTCCGAAGAGGAGGGCCGCGGCGATGCCGATCGGCAGGGCGGAGCGGCGGATCTCGCGGGGCACGGTGGTCGTGAGATACGTCCACACGGAGCGCGGCGTGAGGCGCCGCTCGCGGTAGAGCAGGTTATGGCCGCCGGCGACGAGACGGTTCAGGGTAAAGAGGGCGGCGCTCTGGCGTCCGTGTGTGGCCGTCTGCAGGCGGGCGAGGTCGGCCGAGATTTCGCGGTAGCGCGCGACGAAGTCGCTCACTTCGGCTTCGGAGAGCGCGCGCAGTCCACGGCGGCGTTGCACGGTCGTGAGGAGGAGCCCGAACTCTCGCCAGCGCGGGGCCGCCTGGGCGATGATGCTGCGCTCCTCGGTGGTGGCGGCCGGATCGCTGGTGAGCGTCGCCGGGCGCTCGCGCACCACGATGGTGCCGGCCGCGTAGTCGCCCAGCCGTTTCCCCGACGGGGAGAGGATCGCGGTGATCATGCCGACGCCGTAGGAGAATCCGGGCTGGAGATCCACGATGCGCATGAGGTTGCGGGCGGCGGACGCGCCGAAGGTGATGGAGTATCCGCCGTCACGCACGACGCGCAGGCCGAGTCGGCGCTTGCCCGGCGTCTGGCCATCCCAGAGCGCTTCGAAGAGGACGTAGTAGCCCCAGAACATGGCGAAGAGGAGGGCGATCAGGACCGCGATGACCCAGGGGCCGCTGCCGGCGAGGTGGGTGCGGGATGTGCCCATGATGGCGACGGCGGCGGTGACGATCACGAGGATCGCCGCCACGCTCAGCAGGTAATCGATCAGCGCCGCGGCTGCCCGGGACCCGATCCCGGCGACGGTGTAGGAGAAGACGACCTGCTCGGGGGTCTCGACGTCGACGACGGCGTCGAGCGTTTGGAGAGCGGGAGCGGCCATGGGTACCTTAGGCGACGGGTGGTCCCGGACAACGGTCAGGAGGCTCTCAAATGTATCGTCGATTCCGTCGTGCATCCCTCGCGCTCATTTCCGCCGTCGCCGCGCCACTTGGCGCGCAGCAACCAGCGCCAGAGGGACCTTTGGCGCCGATTCCCGCGTTGACCGTGACGGGGACGGGGAAGGTCAAGCTCTCGCCCGACCGGGCGACGGTCGTCGTCGCGGTGGAGACGCATGGCGCGAGCGCGGCGGCGGCCGCGGCCGACAACGCGCGGCGTGTGAAGGCGGCGCTGGATACGGTGCAGAAGCTCGGGCTCGGCCGCGACCAGCTGTCGACGAGCGGGTACGCCGTGACCCCGGAATACCGATACGACCGGACCAGTAGTACTACACGTGTCGTGGGGTACACCGCGCGAAACGGCGTTCGCGTGGACGTGCGCAAGCTGGAGCAGCTGGGCCCCATCATCGATGCCGCCCTTGCGGGGGGCGCGAACACGATCGGCGATGTCGAGCTCTCGGCTTCGAACGCGGACGAGGCGCGCCGGGCGGCCCTCACGGCGGCGGTGCAGAAGGCGCAGGGGGACGCGGAGGCGATGGCTCACGCAGCGGGGGGCGGACTGGGGCCGCTCCTGGAACTGTCGTCCACACAGTCGGAGGGTGGGATCGGCCCGATGTTCGCGGCGCGGGTCGCGACGGCGGCGCCCGGAGGGAACGTGCCGACGAACATCGAGCCGGGCGACATCACCGTCAGCGTGAGCGTGACGGGGAAATGGGAATTTCTAGAAAATAGAAAATAGGGAGTAGAGGGGAGGGTAGCTCAGGCGGTGGTGGGAGCAGGCTATTGCGTTACGCCGATTGCCTTGACGCGCGATTCCAGCGCAAGGCGCTCGAGCTTTTCGATAGGGAGCGCTAACAGCAGATCGATCCGGCGTGATAGGATCAGCCGGGCCTGATCGAATGCGCGCGCCTTTTGCTCATCCGTCCCTTCCGCGTCGGCCGGGTCATCCATCCCCCAGTGCGCCATGATGGGTTGCCCGGGAAATATCGGGCAGGATTCCTTCGCGCGGTCGCACACGGTCACGACGAAATCCCACGACTCGCGCTCGAGTCCGTCCATGCCGCGAGGTGCGTGACCACTCCATGCGATCCCGGCACGTCCCAGCGCCGCAATTGCGTACGGATTCACTTGCGCGGCAGGGCGAGACCCCGCGCTCTCCGCGTGAAAATGCCCTTTTCCCTTTTGATTGAGCAACGCCTCGGCCATCTGGCTGCGCGCCGAATTTCCGGTGCACAGGAAGAGGAGACGGAAGGGGCGCGAGCGCTCAGCGCCGGCGGACGCGGTGGTCATGGGAGGATCCCTGTCGGAGGTAGTCGTAGGTCCAGACGGCCAGTGCCGCACCGACGATTGGCCCGACCCAGTAGATCCAGTGCGAGACCCACATATGGTTGACGAGTGCGGGACCGAATGAGCGGGCCGGGTTCATGCTTGCGCCGGTCAACGGACCGCCCGCGAGAGCGTCGGCTGCCACGGTGGAGCCTACCGCGAGCCCAGCGATCGGTCCGGCCACTCGAGCATCGGTGGCAACGGCCATGATGACGAGCATGAGAAAGAAAGTGAGTGTGACTTCGACGCCGAGAGCGGGGCCGCTGGCGATCGCGGGAACGGTGGCCGCACCGACCGTCGCGTGTCCGAGGACCGCGCGCAGGCCGGTTGCCGCCAGGCTGGCGCCCGCAAGCTGGGCGGCGACGTAGGGAAGAACGTCCGAAGAGGGCATCCGTCCGCCGAGCCAAAAGCCGATCGTCACGGCGGGATTGATATGCGCTCCAGAGACGTGACCGATGGCGTACACCGCCGCGAGTATCACGCAGCCGAAGGCAAGCGCGACCCCGACGTTGGACGCCTGCCCAGTGGCCCAGAGTGTGACGGCGGCCGTGCCAGGGCCGATGGCGACGAGCATGAACGTTCCGATCGCTTCGGCTGCCATGCGTGGCGCCCACTTGTCCGTCACCGCGCTGGCTTCCTGGCACGGATGAAGGCGCTCAGGATGCGCCCTGATACTTCGCGGGCGATCGTATCGGTATCAAGCCCTGCGCCGGCAAGAAATGCGCGAGCGTCCTCGAAGGCGTAGACGCGCGTGGGTTCGATTGATGCATCCTCGAATCCAGCCGCCACAAGCAGCTCGAGGAACTCCGCCTCGCCGAGCGCACCGGCGATGCACCCGACCCAGAGCTCCATGCTCTGTCGCACCGTGACCGGAACGGTGCCGCGAATGACGACGTCGGAGACCGCGAAGCGTCCACCCGGCCTGAGCACGCGAAAGGCCTCGCGGATCACCTGGCGTTTGTCGCCCGACAGGTTGATGACGCAATTCGAGATGATGACGTCGACCGACGCATCGGGGAGGGGGATCGCCTCGATCTGCCCCTTCAGGAATTCTGCATTGGAGATGCCGGACTTCGTCCTGTTCTCGTGGGCCAGGGCAAGCATCTCGTCGGTCATGTCGAGGCCGTACGCCTTGCCCGTGGGGCCAACGCGTTTCGCCGACAGGAGCACGTCGATGCCGCCGCC
>PLLD01000182.1 GCA_003141205.1 Gemmatimonadota bacterium | reverse complement strand
TGTGGGACTGCCGGCCGCAGCGCTGAACCCAAACGTCGAGCAACAGCGGTCGGTGCGGGCGAACACCGCGATCAAGCTGGGGGCGACGGCGGACCTGAGTGTTGCGGCGAGCTACCTCTCGACCTACCAGACGACGCCGGAAGCGGGGGCGTTGTTGTATGGGGTCCTCGACGGGCCCGCGCTCAGCGGTCCTGCGCACTACTACGGGTATAACTACTTTGGCACACCCGGGGGGCTCAACCCGTTCCAGGTCATGGCGACGCAGGGGTCACAGAACACGAATCGCGTCACCGGAGGGTTGACGGGCACATGGCGAC
The DNA here is from genome assembly GCA_003141205.1 of Gemmatimonadota bacterium. Taxonomy (GTDB): domain Bacteria; phylum Gemmatimonadota; class Gemmatimonadetes; order Gemmatimonadales; family Gemmatimonadaceae; genus FEN-1251. The sequence continues at coordinate 6,992 of PLLD01000182.1, read as the reverse complement.
CGACCGGATGGTTCGTCGGGCACGGCAGCGTCGGACTGGATCATGGCTCGCAACTAAGTCAGACGATCAATTATCCACTCAATCCGCCGAACGTCTACTTCAGTCCGCACCTTGGGCTTGCAAACGCGACGACGGACCTCTACTCGGTGGATTTGCGGGGGACGGCGACGGCCTCCCTCGCGCGGGGTCTGCGCGCCGTGACATCGGTCGGGCTGCAGATGGTCGACACGCGACTGACGGGGCAATCCGCGAACGCCAGCAACATTACGGCGACGAATCTCACGCTGAACGGGGCGACGGGGGCGGAGGTGGCGCAGCAGGCGACGCGGCAGGCGACGCTCGGAGGATATGGCGAGGAAGAGCTAAGCGTGGCGGACCGCCTCTTCCTGACCGGTGCGCTCCGGATCGATGCGGGGAGCGGATTCGGCAGCGCGTATACCGCCGCGGCGTACCCCAAGGCCAGCGTGTCGTGGCTGGCCGTCGACAATGGTGCCACGACGGTACGGGTGCGGGGGGCGTTTGGGGAGGCGGGCGTGCAGCCGATGAACGGTGCGGCCCTGCAGCTGTATTCGCCGACGGTGGTGACGACTGGGCCCGGGGGAACTCCGGTGAGTGCGATCGGGCTGACCTGGATAGGGAATCCCACCCTTCGTCCGGAACGGTCGGTGGAGTTTGAAGGGGGCGTGGACGTGGGGGGATGGCGGAATCGCCTGACGGTGGAGCTTACCGGGTATGCCAAGACAACGCACGACGCGTTGTTGGATGTGGCCTTGGGGGCCAGTTATAACAACGCGTCGTACGAGGAAAATATCGGTGAGGTGCGGAACACGGGCGTCGAGGCGAGTGCGACGGTGGAGCTGGTGCAGAGCCGATCGGTGACATGGGACGTAGGGGTGAACGCCTCCGTGAACCACAATAAACTCCTCGCTTTGGCGCCCGGCCTCACGGTGGTCCCGGCGCAATATGGGTGGTATCGGCAAGCAGTGGGATACCCGCTCTATGGCCTCTGGCCGTTCCAGGCCAGCCCATACGCGGACGCCAATCATGACGGGATCATCGAGCTATCTGAGGTGACACACACTTCGACACAGGCATTCCTGGGGCCAAGCCTGCCGACACGAGAGGCCTCGGTGTCGACGCATCTGGGTCTGTGGCGAGGAGCGGTGACTGTGAGTGGCTTGATGGACTATCGGGGCGGGTACTTCATTGACGACGTCACGGAATCGGCCCAGGATTTGTCCGCAAATTCGCGCGCCCTGAACGACGCGACTGCGCCGATACCGTTGCAGGCGCGCGCCGTCGCCAGTGTGAACGGTAATTTCAGTCCGTTGTATTTTGAGGACGGGTCGTTTGTGCGGCTACGCGAAATTGGCCTGACGTACGTCGTACCGCGGCGCTGGCTCCGGCGCGCCCGGGTGACGAGCCTGAGTCTCACCGGCGCCGTGCGGAATCTGGCACTGTGGACACGGTATGGCAGCGCGGATCCCGAGACGAGTAATGCGAACGCGACCAACATCGAGTCCGTTCCGACGAGCGGCGGCTCCATGGTCAACAACGATGTGCGGGTGGGTGATGGCACGGTGCCGTTAGCCCGGTACTGGGTGGTTCGGCTCAACGTGGGGTTCTAGCATGCGCATGCGATCGGGGGTGCTCGGGCTGCTCGTGACGGGTCTGGCTGCGTGCCGACCAAGCGACATCTTGAGCGTGCCACCACCGGCGGGGGTGGTGCCGAGCGGGGGACTGGCCAATCAGTCGGGCGCCGAGAACGCGTTCGCTGGGGCGAAGGGACAGCTGTTCACCGCGCTCGATGGCGCGTATAGTGGTGGCCTGTTGAGCTGGAGTGAGTTGCTCACGGACGAATTCACCTTCAGCGGCTTTGCGTTCGACGGGTACAATGCCGGCGTCGACGCGCGGATCACCGCGGGCGGCGGGGGATTCTTCGAATTTACCACCGACTCTCCGTGGGGGGCTCTGCTGCAGGCGCGGTCGGCGGTCCTGCTGGCACTGCCGAATCTGGCGCACTACGAGCCGCCGAGTGCCCGGGCAACGGTGGGGGAGGCGTATGCGCTCGTGGGATATGCGGAGCTGGTGCTCGCGGAGTCCTATTGTGCGGGGACGACGCTGGACGGCGTGGTGTCGGGCGGGGGACTTTTCTACGGGACACCGCTGACGACGGACTCCCTATTGGGGGTGGCGGTTGCCCATTTCGATTCGGCCGTGACGGCCGCGAATGGGGATGCGACCGTCTTGGGGCTGGCGAGCGTGGGGTTGGGGCGCGCGCTGGTGGACCGGGGGGAGTACTCCGCGGCGGCCACCGCGGTCGCGAATGTGCCCACGGGCTTCGTGTACAACGTGACCATGGAGCCGAACCTGAGCGCGGCGCCGTTCACCGCCCCCGTCTACGGTGATGCGGTGGCCGCAGACTACGATCGGTACTTCAATGTGGCGGATCAGGAGGGTGGCAACGGGTTGAACTTCATTTCGGCGCACGATCCACGCCTGACGTTCGATACGAGCCTGCAGACGCTCGATGGGGTCTACGGTGGAGTGGTCCCCGGGACGTGGTACCTGCCGACGAAGTTCGAGGCGGATCTGGCGGACATTCCCCTGGCGACGGGGATCGAAGCGCGACTGATCGAGGCGGAGAATCAGCTGCCGGCCAATCCCGGGATGTGGCTGACGGATCTGAATGCGCTGCGGACCGGCGGCTGTAGTGGTGCGGAGGATTCGACGTGCAGTCTCGGGTCCGCCCAGGTCGCCGGCCAGGCGTCGGGCCTGGTGCCCCTCGCCGACCCGGGGAGCGATAGCGCTCGGGTGAGTCTACTATTCCGCGAACGCGCGTTCTGGCTGTTTGGGACTGGGGCGCGGCTCGGGGATTTGCGACGGCTCATTCGGCAGTATGGGCGGGACGCGGAGAAGGTGTTCCCAACCGGTCCGTACCCGAACGGGAACAACCCCGGTCTCCCGTCGCCCCTCCCGAATTATGGGACCGATGTCAATATCACGTTGCCCACGTTTGGGTACTATGGGACGAAGGATACGAACCCCAACTACAAAGGGTGTATTACGTCGACGAAGACGGCATAGGGGGTGCGTCACACATGTCCTTCCCTCACATATGCGCGGGCGTCACAACCATCGTTCTGATCGGATTCCACGGCGCATCGGCGCAAAGCACAGGATCAGGCCACGCCGGCGCGCCCAGGACGCCAGGAGGGTGTCTCGCGGCGGGGGAGCAGTACCGCGACAGCGCGTATCATGCGCTGAATCGCGCCCGCGCGGATGCATCGATCGACTCCGCGGCCAAGCAGCGCGCCAATGCGGCGATGACACGCGGCTACGCGGCCCTGGATCGCGCCGCCCTAGCGCGAAACAGGAAGTGCGCGGCCACGTTCAACGTTGCCACGATCGACTTTCATCTCGCCACGGATCTGGGTGTGCTTTATTTCCGGGCTGGCCAACGTGAGCTAGCGGGGCGCGCCTTCGCGCGGGCGTTCGGCCGTACGGGGTTGCGCGACACCGCACGCGCGAACGCAATGGTAACGGCCATGACTGCGTATATCGCGGTGTATGCGGCCGAGGATCCGCGCAACGTTGCCCTGAGCGCGGCATTCATTCCGCGCATCGATTCAATCCCGGACGCACTGGAGCAACGGGTGCGTGCCCGGAGCCTACTATCGGGTCTCTCCGACAACGACACCGCGGACGATCGGAGGGCGCATGAAATATTCGCGCTGGCGGACCAGATGTCACCGGCCCAGGTGCAGCGGACAGCGTCGGACATCGGTGGGGCGTACGGCCAAGAGGCGATGCGCTATGGCGATCGCCTCGAGCCGGATTCTGCGCTCGCCCTGTTGCGCAGCGCGCCGGCTGAGCTGCGGGACGCGCCCGCGATTGCGCGCTACGAAATGGTTGGGCGCCCGGCTCCGGCGCTCCACGCGGACACGTGGATCAATGGGATGGGGAGCGAACGGAATCCGGGTGTCACGCTCGTGGTGTTCACCGCGTGGTGGTGTCACGACTGTCTCGATAGCTACCCGTACATCACGGCGCTGGAGCGGGAGTTCGGCCCCCGCGGGCTTCACCTCGTCTTCGCGGTAGCCTTGGAGGGGCAGTTCCGGGGGGTGACCATGCTGCCCGCACAGGAAGTGAAGGCGGACAGCGGGTACTACCGGGAGCACGGCTTCACTTGTCCGATCGCCATTTACCACCGCGACATGGCCGACACGCTCGGAACCGTAGCGCCGAGCGACACGTCGAACGCCTCGCGGTACCGGATCATTGGCTGGCCGGCGTTCTACATTGTCGACAAGGACGGGATCCTACGCGCCGAGATCGTGGGGTGGGCCGCCGGCAGCCGGCGCGACCACGAGCTACACAGCATGATCGAGCGGCTCCTCTCCGGACCCAGTTCGGGCTGACCCGCCCGATCGCAGGCACTACCGCATGAGAGACAGCTGCGGATTCCGCGCCTGGTCTCCCCACTGCGTCCATCCCTCGCGGTGGTGCCGCGCGAACAGCTCGAGATACGGCCCACGACTGCACGACTCGATGAGATCGTACAGCTCATCCGGCTTCCGCGAATGCTCGCGCTTGCGTGTGACGACGATGTTCGTCTGGCGCCGGCCGGGTGGAAGAGTGCGTGCCCTGCCCCGCACCCCGAACAGGATGACCTCCGTCACATTCCGAAAGTAGAAGCCGACCCCGCGGCCATCGGGTCCCCCGTCCTTCCGGGTCTTGTACCACACGAGGTTCGTCTTGTACTTGAACCCCCAGCGCTGCATGACCTCGAGCCCCTCGAGGATCAGGGCGTTCGGCACCCATAGGTAGAGATGACTGTCGGGCACCACCAGCTGCGGGATCGGGAGGTCCATGATGTCGTCGAGACGCATCGTCGCGTAGCGCGATAGGCGGCGGTGCTCGGGCGCCATTTTCCCGGTGCGATTGGAGAAGCGCCATGGGGGATCGGCCAGCACGGTCGCGAACTGACCGCGACCCAACCCCAGGAGCTCCGTCGCGGGATCGAGCTGCGCCGTCCCAGCCGCGGCGTTCGGTCTAGCGTCGCTTGCCGCGCCCGGCTCCGGTCCGCCCGCCCGTGGAGGAGCCATGCGTCAGTACGCCAGCACCGTCTCGACGCGCCGGCCGGCCAGCGCGCCGCGCCCATGCAGGAATCCGAGCTCGATCAAGCAGCTGACCCCGACGACGATCCCGCCGACCCGCTCGACGAGCTGGCACGTCGCGGCGGCCGTTCCCCCTGTCGCCAGGACATCGTCCACGACGAGCACGCGCGGCGGCGGAGTCGGCTCGCACGCATCTCGATGGATCTCGAGTGACCCGGATCCGTACTCGAGGGCGTACTCGATCCGCTCGGTCGCCGCGGGGAGCTTCCCGGGCTTCCGAACAGGCAGCACGCCCGCATTCAGACGCTCGGCGATCGGCGCTCCGAAGATGAACCCGCGCGCCTCGATCGCGACGACGTGCGTCACACCCGATTCCCGAAACGGCGCCGCCATGGCGTCGAGCGCGAGACGGAATAGCTCGGCGCTCGCCAGCAGCGGAGTCACATCCTTGAAGAGGATTCCCGGTGTCGGGAAATCGGGGATGTCACGCACCGCCGCTCGGAGCTCGGCCACCACGTCGCGCGAGACCGTTGTCGCCACGCCTAGAACCTCACCGTAAAAGGGAAAGGCAGTGGAGACGCCGCCCCATTGCCCGCGACCAGCTCGACCGCCGCGACGTGCGCCTGCGACGGACCCCGCCGCACCGCCACCAGCATCGCCTCCTCCGCCGCCGGCGCACCGCTGGCCACGAGCTCCACCGCGCCGTCGGGCGTGTTCCGTACCCAGCCCGAGAGCCCGAGCCGCGTCCCCGTGATGCGGACGAATTGCCGGAATCCGACCCCGTGCACGGTCCCCGTCACCTTGAGATGCAGCGGCACGACCGCAAAGTATCGGGGGCGCGCCGGACCGCCTAGGTGTAGGCAGCCCGGCAGCCCGGACGCCGCGTCTTACGCGACTTGTCGCGCAGATGCCTGTGCGGCCCGTTTCAGCGTCGGCAGTGCGGCGATCGACTTCCCCGTCATCTGCTGAGCGATGCGTATGTCATACAGGCTCTGGAGGTTGAGCCAGAACGCGGCGCTCGTGCCGAAAAAGTGCGCGAGTCGCAGTGCGGTGTCACCGGTAATGGCCCGCTGCCCGTGGATGATCGCGGTAATACGGTTCGGTGGCACCCGGAGCTGGCGCGCCAATTCCGTGGGACGCATATCGAGCGCCTGCAGCTCCTCGGCGAGGTGCTCGCCGGGATGAATGGGCATGGTATGTGTCCCGCGGCTCATGCAATCCCCCGTATCCTAGTGGTAATCGACTATCTCAACGAACACCGGACCGTTGGCCCCAGCCGGCCACTCGAAACAGACCCGCCACTGATCGTTGACGCGAATGCTCAACTGCCCCTTCCGATCCCCCCGTAACGCCTCAAATCGATTGCCCGGCAATGCGGCAAGGTCTGCGATGGTAACAGCCGCTTCAAGTCGATCCAGCTTGAGACGCGCCACGCGTTCGATACCGGCAAACGCCCTGATCCGCTTGCCCGCGGCGAAGTCTCGGGTGCGCTTATCCCGGTAGCTGACGATCACGGGAAAATATAGAATATTTTACGATGTACGTCAAGCGTAAATGCATGGTGCGGCCACTGCGAAAGTCGTCGGGTGGGACTATACTTGCGCCTACGATGCGCTCGGTGCTCAAAGCCTTTCGGTGCGCGACCTTTCTCGGCACGGCCTCGCTGGCCGCCGCCCAGTCGCCAGCGCCCTCCCCCGTCATCGTGCACCGCCCCGCCGCCGTGTTTGACGGATCGGATCTGCACACCGGGTGGCAAGTGGTCGTAACGGGAGACCGCATCACGGCCGCCGGCCCCCCGGTCGCTGCCCCGGACGGCGCAACCGTCATCGATCTGCCCGGCGCCACGCTCCTGCCAGGCCTCATCGACGCGCA
>PLLD01000293.1 GCA_003141205.1 Gemmatimonadota bacterium | reverse complement strand
TCAGAGAAGACGACCAGTGTGTCTCCATGGTCGAGAGTGACCTTGCCCGGCATGAACGTGATGTCGGGCAGCAGGCCGATGGGCGCGCTGCGAAGGGTCAGCAGCTCCTGCTTGTCGGTGCCGCGGAGCAGGCGCGCGTGTCCGTGCCCGGCATCGATGTAGTGCAAATCACCGTTGGTCGCGTCGAACATGCCGTGGAACACGGTCACGTATGCCTGGTTGATCTCGAGTGCGGGCGCCATGACCTCGGCTGCAAGCGAAACGCCTTGCTCCACCGCCGCGGTTTGGGCGGCTGCGCGAAGCGCGGCACGCACGGTCGCCATCAGGAGGGCGGCCGGCAGACCCTTGCCCATCACATCACCCAACGTCACGGCCAGGCGCTGGCGATCAGGGCGGTACCAATCGTAGAAGTCGCCGCTGATCTCTCGAGCCGGCGCAAAGTGGGCGGCAACCTCGAACCCGTCCTCGATCAGAGGTGACGCCGGCAACAATCCCATCTGGACCTTGGCCGCCTTCGCCATCTGATCCGTGCGTTCCGCGACCAGGGACTCAAGACGGTGGAGGTTGGCGCGGTACTCGAGCTCAAGGCTTCGCCGGTGGAACGCATTCACGACCGCGAGGTACAGCTCTGTCGTACCGACCGGCTTGACGAAGTACGCGTAAGCGCCGTGCTCAACGGCAGCCTTTCCGAGCTCGGGATCATCGACACCCGAGATCATCACGACGGCCGTGTCCGGGCGCTTGGCTCGCAGCTCGCCGAGGAGTCCGTAGCCGGACTCATCGGGGAGCCGGACGTCGAGCAGCGCGAGCGCGTAGTCGGTGTTCTCGATGCGCTCCCTCGCCTCCGCGCCGGAGAGCGCGATGTCAGCCTCGAAGCCCCGGCTTCGCAGAGTTCGCTGCATCACCTTGGCGAGAAGCTCCTCATCGTCGACGATGAGCGTGCGCAGCGGCGCCGCCGTACCGGTCACGACTGTGCAGTGTAGTCAGCGGTGGAGGACTCATCCGCCCTGCCCCTCGTTATAGTCTTGGCGATGAGCCTCGACGTCCAGAGTCGGCAGACCGACAAGGGGGTGACCGTGCTCGTGCCGTCGGGCCGCCTTGACGTCACCGGCGCTCCCACTCTGAAGGATGCGATCAGCGACGCCGTCAAGGACGGCCAGCCTCGATTGGTCATCGACATGGAAGGGGTGAGCTTCGTCGACAGCACCGGGCTCGGCTCGGTGATCGCGGCACTCAAGCTCGTCCGCAGCTCCAAGGGCGACCTTCGGCTGGCCGCGCCCAATCAGCAGGTGCGGGTGGTCTTGGAGCTGACCACCCTGGACCGTGTGTTCCCCTACTACGCCACGGTCGAGGACGCGCTCACTGACTTCTGAGCCCGCTGGCACCGAAGCCGCCCAGCCGTTTGAGTTCCATGCCACCCTCAGCCGACTGGACGATGGATTGGAGACGCTGCACAACTCGGTCCAGCTCCTCCGCGAAAGGACGGAACGTCCGGTGGACGACCGCAACCTGATCCTGTGCGAAATCGCCCTCGCGGAGATCGGCGCCAACGTGCTGATGTACGGTCGCAAGCCGGTCTCCAGCGATCGGTCCGTGGAATACAAATTGAGGGCAGATGCTGAGACCGCGACTGCATCGTTCACCGACCGAGGACCGCCCCTTCATAATCAACTGAAACGCGCCATGCCAGCGCCGACGAGCGAGACCGGCCGCGGTCTTGCGATCGCGCGCAAAGCGCTCGATGAGCTTGGATATGAGCGCGACGGCGAGGTGAACACTTGGCGACTGGTGAAGCGGCTTTGAGCGCCGGCGGCGAACACTCGGAGGACGCAAACCGGGTCCTGATCCATGATTTCCGCAACCTGCTCGCAGTGATCGTGAACTACTGCGAGCTGATCGCCGAGGAAACGGGCGATCCCGAGGCGGTTCGCGCCGACGTCAACGAGATTCGGGTTGCCGCGGACCGGGCGATTGTGCTGACCGACAAGCTGCGGCGTCTACCCACCGCCACCTCGCAGTCGGAGTCTCCGGCGAGCGAGCCGTGACCGTAGCCAGAAGGGCGGCACCGGCCAGGCCCGCGACCGCCGTGGCTCCCGCGACAGACCGCGAAGTCGTCCTCGTGGTCGACGACGACGAGCAGATGCTGCGGCTCGTCAAGCGTGTGCTCGAACGCGCCGGATTCGACTGCGTGGCCATCGGTGATGGAGGAGCTGCGCATGGGGCGGCGGTGGACTGGCGCCCGGACATCATCCTGCTGGACCTCATGCTCGGATCGACGACGGGGGACGCGATCCTCGCCGAGATCCGCCGGGATTTTCGGACCCGGTTGATACCGGTCGTCTTCCTGACGGTGCGGAGCTCGCTGAAGGACAAGGTGGAGCACCTGCTCGCCGGAGCCGACGACTACGTGACCAAACCCTTCATCCCGGAAGAGTTGGTGGCGCGACTCAGGGCTGTCATCACACGATCCACGAACACGCGCGACCTGAACCCGCTTACGGGCATGAGCGGAAACACGGACATCCTCCGCGAAATCAATCGCCGCCTCACCGCCAACGAGCGCTTCGCCGTCCTGTACCCGGACATCGACACGTTCAAGAGCTACAACGATCACTACGGCTTTCTTCGCGGCGACGATGTGATCAAGACCCTGGCCACGATCATCCTCGAGGTGCTCGAGGCGCACTACTCGCCGGATCATTTCGGCGGCCACGTGGGCGGAGATGACTTTGTGATCCTGACCGAGCCTTCCATGGCGGAAACGATCGCAGCGGAGGTGATCAAGCGCTTTGACGAGGCCGTACCCGGCCTTTACGACGCACAGGACCGGGAGCACGGCTGGATCGAGTACGAGGACCGCACCGGCGCCACGCTCCGGACCGGGCTCGTTTCGGTTTCGATCGGGATCGTGGTCGCGGAACCCGGGAGCTACGACAGCGCGGCCGCGCTCGCCTCGCGCGCTGCCGAGGTCAAGGGCGTGGCCAAGCGCATGCCGGGGTCGCGGTGGGTGGTCGACCGCCGCCGCGCGCCGGAAGGGCACGGAAGAAACCGGTGATGCGTAAGAAGGGGGAACGCGGGGCTTCCTTTGCTAGCATCGACCTCGCGACGGACGTTGCCGATGAGTGACCCCGAAGACCTGTCCTCCTCCACCCCCCAAGCGCTCGCGACCGAGACGCCGCCGCCGGCGCCGGCGATCGTGCGGGCGCCGGGTATGACCACGGCCCAGCGCCATAAGGTCACGGTGCACCGCCTCGACGGCGGCCTGGAGGAGGGTGCGTCTGACGCTCGTGCCCTCACCGGGGACGGCTTCCCGATCTTCACACCTCCGGACTCGGATCGGGCGCGCTGGATCCCGGTGCGCGACATCAAGTACGTGGTCATCGGTTCGGTCGAGGACCCCGAGCTGGAAGCCGACCTCGGAGACAAGAGCCAGGCTCGCAAGGCGATCCTGCGCTTCCGGGATGGGGAGTGGATCTCAGCCTACATGGACGCGGGGCAACCGCCGGATGGCGCGGGCCTTGCGATCAAGATTCGCCTTACCGAGCGCCAGCGCGTGATCCCGGCGATCGCTGCGTCGCCGGCGCTGCTCGAGATGCAGTTCGTCGACGTGTGGGCCAACTCGACGGACTCCTCACAACCTCACCGGCGGCGCTCCGACATCGTCGAGGCGGCCGCGCAGTCGGGTCGCGACCTACCCAAGCTTGCCAATGATTTCCGCGACCGCCTGGCGCTGATCCGCGACGTCGGCCTGACGACGGGCGACACGCTCGCCTTCTCGCGTGCGGTGCGCACCCATCTCGACCGCTTCCTGGCGGAGGACGGTATCGAGCTGTCCTCGCAGGAAAAGTCCGCGCTCGCCGACATCATCCTTCGTGCCGCGGTCGGCTACGGGCCGCTGGACAGCCTCCTCCACGACCGCTCGGTGAGCGAGATAATGGTCAACGGCCCGGACCAGGTCTTCATCGAAAGGAGGGGAGTCCTCACCAAGGCCGACATCCACTTCGAGGATGAGAACCAGCTCCTCGAGACGATCCGGCGCATGGTCGCCACCACCGGCCGGCACATCGATGGCCTCAACCCGATGGTGGACGCTCGCCTCCCTGACGGCAGCCGAGTCAACGCGATCATCAGGCCCGCCGCCATCCACGGAGCGGCGCTCACCATCCGGAAATTCAAGGACGCCGTGCTCGGCATGGAGGACCTCACTCGCGAAGGGAGCCTCAGCCCCGCAATGGCGGAGTTCCTCTCGGCCGCTGTGCTCGGCCGGATGAACATCCTTGTCTCAGGTGGCACCGGCTCGGGCAAGACGACGACCCTGAACGTGATCGCGCGCTTCATCCCGCACAACCAACGCGTGATCACGATCGAGGACGCGGCCGAGCTGCA
>PLLD01000141.1 GCA_003141205.1 Gemmatimonadota bacterium | reverse complement strand
GTCCTCGACGGTGACCGTATCGGCGCCGATGTCGGTGACGCGCGAGTGCCAGCGAATGGCGATGCTCCCTTCCGCGATCCGGTTGGCCATGTCCGGCAACACCCACGGCTTCACGTTGGGATCGAACGTGCCCTTGAAATGGACGACGGTGACGCGCGCGCCGGCCCGCCAGAGATCGAGCGCCGACTCGACCGCGGAGTTGCCGCCGCCGACGACGACTACATCACGCTGAAATGCCTGGTGCCCCTCACGAAACACATGCGTCACGTGCGGAAGGGATTCGCCAGGGACGTTGAGCATGTTCGGGGTGCCGAAATACCCCGTCGCGATCACGACGGCATCCCAGCGACTCTCGACCGGGCCCCTCACCGTCTCCGCGCGGACGACGAACACACCGCCCTCGCGCGCCAATCCCACGACCGGCTCGTACTGCCGGACGGTGAGCCCGAAGTGCTGCACGACGAGACGATAGTAGGCCAGCGCCTCCCGCCGCGTCGGCTTGTCGCCGGCCGTGACGAAGGGCAGTCCGCCGATCGCGATCTTCTCCGCCGTCGAGAAGAAGGTCATGTACACCGGATAGCTCGCGACGCTGCTCACGATGCAGGAGCGGTCGAATACCGTCGCCCGAATCCCCGCCCGCTCCAACGCGATCGCCGCGGCGAGACCGCAGGGACCGGCACCGATCACCGCGGCGCCCGGCGATTCGCCCCCCGCGGCCCGGCGCATCACGCCGCGCCGACCAGCTCGCCCGCGCCCTGCGGGTGCGCGACGTCGATGATCTGGTCGCGCCGCGTCCCCAGGCTGACGAATCGGATCGGAGCCTCCACCAGCGATTCGATCCGCGCCAGATACCGGCGCGCCTCGCTCGGCAGCTCCGCGAGCCGGCGCACCTCCCCGGTCGACCGCTGCCACCCCTCGTACCACTCGTACCGCGGGACCGCACGCGCGAGAGCCTCCAAGTCACCCGGAAACTCCGTGTGCACGACGCCATCGACTTCGTACCCGGTGCAGATCGCCACCCGGTCGAGGGTGTCGAGGACGTCCAGCTTCGTCACGGCCAGCCCGCTCAGGCCGTTCACGCGCGCCGCGTATCGGACCACCACGGCGTCGAACCACCCGCATCGCCGCGGCCGTCCCGTGACCGCGCCATACTCGTGCCCGAGCTCCCGGACCTTCTCCCCGAAGGCGCCGGTCAGCTCCGTCGGCAGCGGCCCATTGCCCACCCGCGTGGTGTACGCCTTGACCACCCCCAGCACCGCATCGATCGCCATGGGACCGATCCCGGCGCCGACGGCGGCCCCCCCCGACGTGGTGTTGCTCGACGTCACGAACGGGTAGGTGCCATGGTCGACGTCGAGCAGTGACCCCTGCGCCCCTTCGAGCAGCACCGCCGCCCCATCGCGAATGGCACGGTGCACGACCAATCCGACATCCTGTGCCAGGCGGAGCAGCCGAGGCGCGATGGCGTTCAGGGCGTCGAGCGTCGCCTCGACGGTGGCCCGCTTGTCACTCCCGAAATGCACGAGAAGGGCATTGGCGTGGTCGACGCCACGCTCGACCAGCTCCGCGAGCGCCGCCGGATGCCGGAGATCGAGCACCCGGACGCCGCGCCGAGCGATCTTGTCCTCGTAGGCAGGCCCGATCCCGCGCTTCGTCGTCCCGATCGCCTTGCTCGCGGAGCTCTCCCCGTCGACCAGCTGGTGGTAGGGAAGAACGAGGTGCGCGCGATCGCTTACGGCGAGCCGGTGCTCGACATCGATGCCGCTCGCCACCAGCCGGTCGATCTCGGTGAACAGCGTCTCGGGATCGAGAACGACCCCATTACCGATCGCGCAGCGCACTCCCGGATGCAGGATCCCGCTCGGGATCTGCTGCAGGATGAAGCACGACGATCCAAGATCGACCGTGTGCCCGGCATTGGCGCCACCCTGGTAGCGCACAACGAGGTCGGCGCGCTCCGCGAGGACATCGACGAGTTTGCCCTTCCCCTCGTCGCCCCACTGCGCGCCGACAACGACGACGGTTCGCGTAGCCGAATCGAACATTCAACCCTTAAGATAGCAGCCCGGCGTCGAGCCCCATCATGTGCTTGACGCTCCGGAGCGTCTCCCGCGCGATCGCCCGGGCGGCCGCCGCGCCGCCCCGCAAAACCTCCTCGATCCGGCCCGGGCTGGCCCGGATTTCGGCCGCGCGCTCCCGGATCGGCACCAGCGTCCGTTCCATCCCCTCGAACAGCACACGCTTGCAGTCGAGGCATCCCCAGCCCGCCGCGCGGCACTGGACCGCCACGTGCTCCACCGTCTGCTCGGGATTGAAGGCACGGTGCAGGTGATAGATGTTGCACACCTCGGGGGTCCCCGGGTCCGTCCGCCGGATGCGTTTGGGGTCCGTTACGGCCGGCCGGAGCTTGGCCCAGACATCGTCCGGTGGCTCGAGCAGCCCAACCGTATTCCCCAGCGACTTCGACATCTTCGCCTGACCGTCGAGCCCCATGATGCGGCGCGTCGGGGTGAGCAGCGGCTGCGGCTCCTGGAAAAACGGCGCGTCCGGCGGCGCGAATCGGGCATTCCAGCGGCGGGCGACCTCGCGCGACAGCTCGAGGTGCTGCACCTGATCCTCCCCCACCGGCACCACCTCGGCCCGATACAATAAGATGTCGGCGGCCTGCAGGACCGGGTAATTCAGCAGGCCTGCGCTCACGCTCTCCTGACGCTGCGCCTTCTCCTTGAACTGCGTCTGTCGCTCGAGCTCTCCGAGCGGCGTAATCGTGTTGAATATCCACGCCAACTCGGTATGTTCCGGCACCGCCGACTGGACGAACAGCGTTGCCACCTCGGGGTCGATCCCGGCCGCCAGCAGCGAGATCGCCATCTCGCGCGTTCGCGTTCGGAGATCGGCGGGCTCGTAGGGCACCGTGATGGCGTGGTAATCCACGATACAGAACACCGACGCATACTGGCGCTGGATGGCGACCCAGTTCTGGACGGCACCCAGATAATTGCCGATGTGCAGATCACCGGAAGGCTGAATGCCGCTAAAGACGCGTGGTGTCATTGGGCGAAAGTAGGTCGGTCACGGGACCGGTGCAAGCGACCACGCTGCTCGACATCGCCGTGCGCGCCACGGAGCGCGCCGCGGAGATTATCGTGGCACGCGCCGCGGACCTGACGGCGATACGCTGGGAGGAGAAGGGCCGCTCCGACTTCGTGAGCGACGTCGATCGCGCCGCGGAGCAGGCCATCCGTGCCGTCATCCAGGCCGCCCTCCCCGAGGCACAGATCCTCGGCGAAGAGCTCTCCCCCGAGCTCGGCGCGACCTCCGCGGTCGCCCAATTCCCAGGTCCGGTTTTCGTCGTCGACCCGCTCGACGGCACGACCAATTACCTGCACGGGTATCCCGCCTATGCCGTGTCGATTGGGGTCCTCGCCGGCGGGTCGCTGCGCGCCGCCGTCGTCCGGCACGCCGTCACCGGTGATCTGATCACCGCGACGGCGGGGGGCGGCGCCTTCCGAAATGGGAAGCCGATCGCCGTTTCGCGGATCACCACCCCCGCCCGATCGTTGATCGGCACGGGATTCCCGTTCTCGCACCTCCCGCGGCTCGAGGAGTACCAGCCCCAGTTCGCCGCCGTGTCGCGCGGCGCGGCGGGAATTCGGCGCGCCGGATCCGCGGCACTCGATCTCGTCGATGTGGCGTGCGGGCGGCTCGAAGGATTCTGGGAGCTGCAGCTCGCCCCGTGGGATATCGCCGCGGGACTCTTGATCATTCGCGAGGCGGGAGGGATCGTCACCACCATCGCTGGCGACCCCGCTCCGGTAGGGCATACGTCGATCGTCGCCGGCAACCCGACGATCCACGCCTGGCTGCTCGACACGCTGCACCGCGCGGCCGCCGCCTAACCTCTACTTTCTACTCTCTACCCTCTCCTTTCCAATGCAATTCGTTGAGTGCGTTCCCAATTTTTCCGAGGGGCGCCGCCCCGATGTCATTGCGACGATCCGCGATGCCATCGCCGCGGTGCGCGGGGTAAGCATCCTCGACGTCTCGTCCGATCCCTCGCATAACCGCACCGTCATCACCTTCGTGGCGCCCGCCGACACGGTCGGCGACGCGGCATTCGCGGGTGTGCGCGCGGCCCGCGAGACGATCGACCTCACGACCCATTCGGGCGAGCACCCGCGCATGGGCGCCACCGATGTCGTCCCCTTCGTGCCGCTCGATGGGACGACGATGGACGAGTGCGTCGCCATCGCGCGGGCCGTCGGCGCCCGCATCGGGGCCGAGCTCGAGATCCCCGTGTACCTGTACGAGCGCGCCGCGACTCGGCCGGACCGCGAGAATCTCGCGGACGTTCGGCGCGGCCAATTTGAAGGGCTCCGCGACCTGATCGGGCGCGACCCCGCGCGTGAGCCGGACTTCGGTCCCGCCCGGATCCACCCCACGGCCGGCGCTATCGCCGTCGGGGCGCGACCATTTCTCGTCGCCTACAACGTCTATCTCGGACCCGCGTCGAACCTCGCGGCGGCCAAGGCGATCGCGAAGGCCGTGCGCGCATCGTCCGGCGGGCTGCCCGCCGTGAAGGCACTCGGGCTCGAGGTCGATGGCCAGGCGCAGGTCTCGATGAACCTCGTCGACACCGAGCGGACCCCTCTCTCGCGCGCCTACGAGGCCGTGCGCACCGAGGCCGCGGCCCATGGGGTGACGCCCACCTGGAGCGAGATCGTGGGACTCGTCCCCGAGCGCGTCCTCTTCGAGGCCGGGGCCCGCCACGTCCAGCTCCGCGACTTCTCCCCCGAGCAGGTCCTCGAGCGAAAGATCCGCGCCGCACAGGAATCGTCGTCGGGCAACGGACCGTCGCTTTCGGAGTTCACGGCGTCGGTGGCATCGGCCTCCCCCACCCCCGGCGGCGGTAGCGTGGTCGCGCACGTCGGGGCACTCGCGGCGGCGCTGACGCAGATGATGGCGGGCCTGACGGCGGGAAGGCCCAAATTCGCCTCCGTCGACGACGAGATGCGCGCCATCGCGCGCTCGGCGGCGGCGCTCGGCGAGACTCTCTCTGGGCTCGTCAAGCGGGACGCGGACGCATACGGGGCGGTCTCGACCGCCTACAAGCTGCCCAAGGCGCCGGAAGCAGCTGCATCCGCGCGAACGCAGGCGATCGCGGATGCCCTTCTCGGTGCTGCTGCGGTCCCGCTCGAGACGGCACGAGCGGCGGCAGCCGTGGCAGCCCTGGCCGCGACGGCGGCGGAGAAGGGAAACCCGAACGCGGTATCTGACGCCGGTGTCGCCGCACTGCTCGCCGAGGCGGCGTGCCGCGGCGCCGCGTATAACGTGCGGATCAACATCGCCGCGCTCGCGGACCGCTCGAAGGGGCAGGCGCTGGTGGAGGAGGCCGATCGTCTCGTGGGTGAGGCGGCGCAGGCCGTCGCGCGCGCCACGGCGGCGGTGGAGAAGCACTTGTAGGACGGTGGCCGCCTCCACACGCACCAAACTGCCAGCTTGGTGTTTTGCCGAAGTTCTGCTGCGGCGGGGGGGCCTCGCGCTCGAAGGCGTGCGTATGGTGGTGCGCGCCTTCGGGCACGCAGCGTAGGGGACATTAGCCCCCATTTTTCACTGGGCGACTAGGGCTTCTCCTTCCTAGCATCGGGCTGATTCTGGCGGGGTGGCTGTTGCTTCGCCTGCAACTTCTGCTGCTGCTGGGTGTGTTTTTGCACCAACTGCTGCGTCTGTTGCTGGTGCTGTTGCTCCAGCTTCTGCTTTGCCGCGGCATCAGCGTTCTGTTGCGCCACCTTCTGGTGGTCCTGATCCTGCTTCTGCTGGAGCTTCTGTCGTTCTTGCTGCTGTTGCGCGAGTAACTTTTCTTGCTGCTGCTGGTACTGTTGGTCCAGCTTCGGATTCCCCGTATTGGGAGCAGCAGGGTGCCCGAAAGGTGGAAGGTCGTTAGGATGGACCGCAGGAGTGACGGTGTGCGAGCTATTGTTCACTGGCGCAGCAGCCGACGTATGAATCGCGCTCGCCCCTTTAGCCGGTACCACTCCCCCTTCACTAAACGCTCCCGGTTTCGGGGTAGCAGCGATCGGCGGCTGGCCATGGTTCACCGACACTCGCAGCTGCGGATTCGAGCGCGCTGTCTGGGCGTGCTCGGTTTGCGCAGCTACCGGGGGAATATGTCTCCCCTGTGCAGCAACCTCCTCTTCGGGCGTTGGCCGTGCGTTTATCCCGCCGGTGCCGCCGCTGTAGCTAACGCGAGTCACCGTATTATTCACAACCGTTGTGTTGTAAGTGTTGTGAATGACGGTCACGTCCACGTTGCTGACCGAACGGTTGTAGAAGAAGTGTCCGTTGTCCCAACGTCCGCCTTGAAACCCCTGGCCGAAGTAGCCGTAGCCATAGTTGATTCCGCCATAGAACCCGACCTGCGGACCCCAGTAGCCCTCATTGAAAATGAATGAGCTGCCGCCCCAGCCCCAATACCCTGGAGTCCAGAGGAAGCCAACTTCGGGGGCCTCCACCCATGTGCCAGGCACCCAGTAGTAGTCACCATCCGCCCATGCCCAATAGCCGGGCGTCCAAATATATGAGTCGCCGGGGCAAACGGGCTGGTCGTAGACGGGTAACTCAGGCGGGCCGACTGTGATCGATACGCTGACCTGTGCGAACGATACCACCGGCGCGGCCACCGGCACGGCGAGCACTACAAATACGAACAATAGAGAGCGAGCGGACGGGATGATGCGATTGCGCATTATGATCTCCTCTGCCCCATCATCCTTCGCTTGGCCGCATTACATTTGCTGCTGCCAGCTGCGCGGATTGAGCGGCACGATTTCCGGTGACTACAGTCCGGCATTTCCGATTTCGACGTCGCGCTTGTGCATCGTACGCTTTTCCTGCCCGCCCCCTCGCGTGCCGTAGGCTAGCACAGATGGTCAAACTGCTTCATCCATAGCACGAAGCGTGCCGCGGTGCCGTGTACGATGTCCGGATCAATATCGCGGCACTCGATGACCGCTCGAAGGGAGACGCGTTGGTGCAGGCAACCGAGCGTCTCGTGGCGGCGACGGCGCAGGCCGTTGCCCGCGCGACGGCGGCGGTGGAGAAGCACCTGTAGGGATCGTGTTCAGAGGCTTCCGCCTCAGCCGCTCAAATACTGCCTCAGAAACTCGGTCATGCGCTGCCAGGCGTCGTCCGCGGCAGCGCTGTCATAGGTATCGCCGGACGGATTGGCGAAGCCATGCTTCGCCCCGTCGTAGATCTTGATCGTCGATGTCTTCCCGAGCGCGTCGAGCTCATGCTTGAACGCACGGATATCGTCCATGGGAATCGACTCGTCGGCCCCGCCGTACAAACCGAGCAGCGGCCCGCGCAGCCGTGCGAGATCCGCACGATCGAGATCCGGCGGCCCGTAGTACGCGACGACCGCATGCACGTGCTTGGCATCGAAGAGCCCAGCCCGGATCGCCCAGGCACCGCCAAATGACCACCCGATAGCCGCCAGGCGATGGGCCCTCCGCGTGTACCGCAGGAAAGCGTTGGCCGCTTTGAGATTCCCCAGGGCCGCGTGCGAATGCGCGTCAACGCGCTTCGCGAATGCTTCGGCCGAATCCGCATTGGCGGGGATTTTCCCCCCGTAGAGGTCGACGGCCAGCACCGTATACCCCTCCCCGGCAAGCCGGCGGGCCGTCGCGCGCATGTCGTCGGTGAGCCCCCACCGATTATGCATCGCGATCACCCCCGGCCGCGACTGAGCTGCTCCCTCGCTCGGATACACGAGATATCCGCGCAGGGGCTCGCCGTCATCCCCCGTCCCGTACGTGACCTCTTCCCCCACGACGCTGATCTGCGGACTGACCCGGGAGGGCGCGCTCGCGACAGGCGCATCGACGACGTCGTGCACGCGCGCGGCCGGCTCGCCCGGAGGAGGCGCCGGAGGAGGCGCCGGCGGGGGCGTCGAATCGCGGGTCTGCGCGTCCGCTGGACGGGCGGTCCCGACGCCAATGGCGCACGCGAGCGCCGCGGCGATTCGTAGGAAGGAGTTAACTCGCAAGCGTCAGGATCCGTGGCCCCGATTCCGTAATGGCGATCGTGTGCTCGAAGTGGGCCGACCGCTTCCCATCCGCCGTCACCACCGTCCAGCGATCGGAGAGCGTGCGCGTCTCCGAGACCCCCAGGTTCACCATCGGCTCGATCGCGATCGTGAGACCCGGCACCAGCTTCGCCCCGCGCTTCGGCTTCCCCTGATTCGGAACCTGCGGCTCCTCGTGCGGCTCGAGCCCGACGCCGTGACCAACCAGATCCTTCGCCACCGTCATCCCGGCCGCCGAGACGATGCCATAGATCGCGGCGCCGATGTCACCGACGTGATTCCCCGGTTGCGCTGCCTCGATTCCGGCAGCCAACGCGGCATGCGTTACAGCCAGTAGCCGAAGCGACTCCTCCGACACAACGCCGACAGGCACCGTCGCCGCCGCGTCGGTATACAGGCCCTGGTATTTCACACCGACGTCGATCGAGAGGAGATCGCCCTCTTGCAGAACCCGCGTGGGCGACGGGATCCCGTGCACGATCTCCTGGTTGACCGACAGGCAGATGCTCCCGGGAAAGCCATAGAGCCACTTGAACGCCGGAACGGCGCCATCATGGCTGCGGATGAATCCCTCGGCCAGCCCGTCCAGCTCGCCGGTCGACACACCGGGGACCGTCCGCTCCGCGACGAACGCGATGGCGGCCGCGAGGATCTGCCCCCCCGCCGCCATGCGCTCGATCTCGCGTGACGACTTGAGCTGGATCAGCTCGCCGGCCGTGCCGCGCCTAGGAGGCGAGTGCGTGGAGGAGTCGATCCCGTATTTCATCGGGCGTTCCCACGGCGTCGATCGGCAGGACCCGCGCTCCGTGCGCGCGATACCACGCGATCACCGGCGCCGTCTGCGTCTGGTACACGCCGAATCGGTGTTGCACGGCGGCCGGCTCATCATCGGAGCGGCGCACGAGCCGCCCGCCATCCTTCGGGCAGCGGCTTCCCGCCATGCTCTCGGGATAGGAGGTCTGACAGGTCTCGCAGACGACGCGGCCGCTGATGCGCCGAACGAGCTCCGCCTCCGGAATCTCGAACACGATCACCGCATCGACCGTGCGGCCGAGCTCCGAGAGAGCGCTGTGCAGGCCCTCGGCCTGCGGGACCGTGCGCACCACCCCGTCGAGGATCGCTCCCCGCGCGGCGCCAGGCGCTGCGAGCGCCGCCTTCATGATCCCCAGAATGATGGGATCCGGCACGAGCGCCCCACGATCCATGTAGCTCTTGGCTTCCAGCCCCAGCGGCGTGCCGTCCCGCACCGCCGCGCGGAGAACATCCCCCGTGGCAACCTTGGGGATGCCGAGCGCGACGGCCAGCTTGTCGGCCTGCGTGCCCTTACCCGCGCCCGGCGGGCCGAGCAATACGACGATGCGACTCCGCGTCGCGGGGGGCGCCGGTGCGGCGCCGGTGCGGCGCCGGCCGGGGCACTCAACGCTAATACCCACCCACCGATGCTCCGGCGCCACCGCGGTACCGCACGCGACCGCCGCGCTTCATGAAGCCGTCGTATTTCCGGAGCAGAAGGTGCTGGTTCATGTTCGTGATCGTGTCCAGCGCGACGCCGACCACGATCAGGAGCGACGTCCCTCCGAAGCGGAACGGAACGTTGATCTGGTCCGCGATGAACACCGGCAGGAGCGCGATGAACGTCAGGAAAATGGCCCCCGGCAGCGTGATCCGGGACATGACCTCATCGATGTACTCCGTCGTCTTCGCGCCCGGCTTCACTCCCGGGATGAATCCGCCCTGCTTCTTGAGATTGTCAGAAATGTCGACCGGATTGAAGATGATCGACGTGTAGAAGTAGGTGAAGAACACGATCAGGATCGCCGAGCACAGGAAGTACCACACGGAGCCCGGCTGAAAATGATCCGCGATGTCGCGCGCGACGGGGTTGCCGCTGAATTGCGCGATCGCGCCCGGCACCACGATTACCGATTGCGCGAAGATGATCGGCATGACGCCGGCGGAGTTGATCCGGAGCGGGATGTAGTTCTTGGCGGCCTCTCGCATGCGGCCCCGCGCCATCGTCCGCTGCGGGATCTGGATCGGAACCTTGCGCGCCGCGACCGTGATCGCGATCACACCGGCGACGACCGCGATCATCAGCACCCCGAGCACGAGCAGCTTGACCACGTTCGTCGCGCCCGTGTTGACGTAGCGGAAGGTGTTGAAGATCCCCGGCCAGAACCGCTCGACGATCGAGAAGAAGATGATGAGGCTCGCCCCGTTGCCGATCCCGCGCTCCGTGATCTGCTCACCCAGCCACATCACGAACACGGCGCCCGTCGTGAGGAAGAGCACCATCTGGATCTTGAATCCGAGCCCCGGATTCAGGACCGCTCCCTGCAGCGATTCGGTGAAGAGCGCGAACCCCCACGCCTGCACGATGGCGAGGCCAACCGTGATGTAGCGGGTCCACTGGTTCAGTCGTTTCCGCCCCTCTTCTTCCTTCTGCATCTTGTCGACCTGCGGGAGCACCGCACCCGCGATCTGGACGAAGATGCTCGACGAGATGTACGGCATGATGCCGAGGGCGAACACCGTCGCGCGCGAGAGGCCGCCGCCGACGAAGAGGTCGTACAAGCCGAGCAGCCCGCCCCCGCGCCCCTGGTTCGCGAAGAAGTCGGTCAGCGCCACGACGTCCACGCCCGGCACCGTCACGTGGGATCCGAGACGGTAGAGCACCAGACAGATGAAGGTGAAGAGGATCTTGTCCTTCAGCTCCGTCGTCTTCCAGATGTTCGCGAGTGCTGCGGCGGGATTGACTTGTGCCATAAGACCTCAGATGCGCATGGGCCCGTTCACCGGTACTGAATTTATACCCGCCGTGCAGCCACACGGGCGGCCGTCTGGCCGCCCACCCGGGCGGGGAGGATCCCGCCCCGCTAATCCTCGATCTGTCCGCCCGCCGCGAGAATCTTCTCGCGGGCACCCGCGCTGACCTTGATCCCGCGCACCGTCACCGCCCGCGTCAGCTGGCCGTTCGCCAGCAGCTTCGGCGCTCCCTTCCCCGCACGCACGAGTCCGGCCTCGGCCAGCGTCGCCAGTGTGACCTCGCTGTTCGCCGGCATGCGGTCGAGCGCATCGAGCCGCACCACCTGCGACTCCTCACGAAACGGATTGGTGAAGCCGCGCTTGGGAACGCGCCGCGTCAGCGGCATCTGCCCGCCTTCGAAGTGGGGCTTGCCGCCGCCCGGGCCGTGGTGCCCCGCCCGAGCCTTGATCCCCTTGTGCCCCTTCCCCGAGGTCTTCCCCGTCCCGGATCCAGGGCCGCGGCCGATGCGCTTGCGATTGCGATGCGAGCCGAGCGCCGGGACAAGTGTATCGAGACCGATACGGTCCGTCGTGTCTGTCGCCACTTTCTCCTCTCTCCTCTCTCCCATGCTACTCTCTCGGCCCCGTGGCCGGCGACGCACCCTTACGTCTGCGCGGCTGCTTCGCCGCCACCGTCGCGCCATCCGCGGCCGTCACCTTAACGAGATGCCGGACGCGCTTGAGCTGCCCCGCGAGCGATGGCGTGTAGTCGCGCACGATCACGTCCTGATGATGCCGGAGGCCGATCGCTTCCAGGGTCAGCAACATCCGCTCCGAGTGTCCGATGCCGCTCCGGACCTGCCGGATCTCGACCCTCTTCACCTCGGCCGGGATCGCCTTCTCCGTACGCGTCGGGCCCCGCCCGGGGTGCCAGACAAATGTCCTAGGCATGCGCGACGTCCTTGGACTTGGCGCGCGAACGGTACCCGACGCTGGCGACGTCGATCCCGCGCTCGCGCGCGATCTCTTCCACCGTCGTGAGCTGCTGGAGCCCGTCGAGTGCGGCGAGCACCATGTTGTGCGGGTTCGTCGAGCCGAGGCTCTTCGTGAGGATGTCGCTGATACCGACGCACTCCATGATCGCGCGCACCGCGCCGCCGGCAATGACGCCGGCGCCAGGAGCCGCTGGCTTCATCCACACGCGGCCGGCCCCATGCTTACCCACCACTTCGTGCGGGATCGTGCTGCCCGTCAGCGGGATCGCCGTCATGCGACGGCGCGCGGCGTCGACCGCCTTGCGCACGGCCTCCGACACCTCGTTCGCCTTCCCGGTCGAGAACCCGACTCTCCCCTGCCCGTCGCCCACGGCGACCAGCGCATTGAAGGAGAACCGCCGGCCACCCTTGACGACCTTGGCGACGCGGTTGATCTGGACGACACGCTC
>PLLD01000114.1 GCA_003141205.1 Gemmatimonadota bacterium | reverse complement strand
TCGCGCCTGTTCGAACAGCTGTCGGATACGCGCCGCTTCATCCGGTGTTACAGGCTCTGTCGATGCTGGTGCGGTTGGTGCTGCTGGCTTGGGAACAGGACTGATGTCTTCACCCCTCCGACCGGTGTCGTGATCCGACTCACGCATCGCATCCCCCGGTGAGCGATTGTGAGATATGACCGCACGCCCTAATTGGACCCGCGGGAATGTTACGGTTGTTTCAGACCTTCCAGAAGGGCGGCCGTCACTCGCCGCACCGTATCCAGCGTCTGAGCGCTCGAACGTGACGCTTGCAGGAATACGGGATCGACCTGCGTCTGCGCATCCACCGATCCGCGGCCCAGGAGCGCATCGACCGGGACATCCAGCGCGTCGGCGACCTTGACCAGCGACTCGAGCGACGGAACCCGCTGCCCCGTCTCAAAGTGTGATATCGACGCGGCGCCGATACCGGCCCGGTGCCCAAGCTCCGCCTGAGTCAATGCCCGCATCTCCCGAAGTGACCGCAAGTTAGACGCGAAGCGCGCCGCGACGTCTTCCATATAATTACCTCTACTTAGCGAACCCTTGCTTACACTGCGACATCGTATATATTTGCTATACTATGTCGTAGTTGACTATGCCACATAGTATAGTCCACAACTTCTTATCGCAAGGGGAGGAATGTATGCCAGACGAGAAGCCACTACACATCTTCGTCAACCGGCGCGAGTTCGGTGAAGGGGACGGGGTTCGGGACGAAATGAAGGGGGCGCAAATCGCCGCCCTGGTCGATGTCCCGGCCGACAATGCCGTCGTGCGCAAAGAACCAGATAACAAGCCGGTCCCCATTGACGAGACCGTCCATATTCACAACGGCGAGCGGTTCCTCGTGACGCGCAAAGTCGTCGAGGGCGGGTATGTCACGCGAACGAATTGAGCGCGAGCTGATCCTCCTGCGAGCGGGCAGCTTGGAGGTCGAGTATCTGAGCGGCCCGCCCGAGCTCGTGCTGTATCGCGCGGTCCCCACAAGCGGCGCCGCACTCCGGCTGCCGGCGGAGTCCGACGTCATCGTCCCCGTGCCGCCGGGATATCCGGCGTCGATGATCGACCTCGCCGGCCTGCCGGTCGGCTCGCCCTTCCTCGCGCGCGTCAAAGGCGGGACCAACTCGCAAGGGGTGGTCCAAGCCGACGGTCGGCAATGGCAGCTCGCGAGCTACCACCCGCACAACAATGGCGGCGGCCCGCCGTGGAATCCTGCGCGCCATGGCTTCCACACGTACCTTGACCAGCTCATCGCGTGGCTCGACCGACTGCAATGAGCCGTTCCAGGACACGACGCAGCGTCGACTGCATGCCGCGCAAGGACACGGTTGTTGTCCGGATGGCCGAACCCGAAGCCGAAGCGCTGCTCCAGCTCCTGTTCCGGCGTTACCCGCACGCCGAGTGGGTAACGTTCGCCCGGTTCGGCTGGCGCCAGGCCGGCGAAACGCTTGTGCTCACGCTCGCCGCCATTGATGCGCCGCTCGACGGCGACCTCGACGCGCGCGTGCTGCACGTCGCAATCGATGAGGCCTACACGCTCCGGACGGCGCTCGCCGCCGATGAGCACCCCCTCGCGGTCGGCGTCATCCACTCGCATCCAGAAGGCTGTGAGCCAGGGCCGAGTTCCATTGACGACGACATGGACGCATACTACGCCCGCTACTATGCGGACTTTGCGCCCGGGCGACCCTACGTGAGCCTGATCGCGTCGCGCATCGATGACGAACTCGTGATGTCCGGCCGAATCTGGTGGGGGGGCGCCTGGCTGGGTGCCCGTCGTATCATCGCCGAGCGCCGGCCGCTGCGGACCTGGACACCGCGGACCACGGGCTTTATCGACCCTCCACTCCGCCCTCGCACCGCGCGTTTGACTGCGGCGTTCGGAACGGCCGCGGAGCATCGACTGCGCGCCGCGACCGTCGCCGTCATCGGCGCTGGCGGTACTGGATCGGCCGCCATCGAGGTACTCGCGCGCGCCGGTGTCGGCCACCTCATTATCGTCGACCCCGACCACGTGGATGACTCCAACCTTGAGCGCCTGCACGGCAGCACACCACGCGACGCCGAGCAACAGCCAGCGAAGGCCAGCGTGGCGGCACGGCACGTCGCGTCCATCGATCCGACCTGTCGCGTAACCGCCGTCGTTGGTGCCCTGCCGCAAGCCGACATCGTCGATGCTGTCATCCAGGCCGATGTCGCGATCGGCTGCACCGACCAGCAGCANNATACCTCGTACCGTCGATCGACTGCGGCGTCACGCTCGAAGGTCGAGACGGGGCCGTGCGCGGTCAGATCGTCCAGCTCGTTCGATCACTGCCCGCCGACCCATGCCCCTACTGCCGCGAAATGATCGACCCAGTGCGCGTCATGCAGGAGCTCATGTCGCCCGAGGATAGCGCCGCCCGCCGCGCCGCTGCCCGGGAAGCTCAAGCACGCGGAGAGAGTGGGAATCCCTACTGGCACGACCTGCCCCAGCTCAACACGGTCGGCTATCTCACCACGACGGCCGGCGCCCTTGCCGCCGGCTACGCGATCGGATGGATCACAGACCGGTTCACGACGCCGTTTGCGCGCTTGCAAATGAACCTTGTCGCCCCGTTTCTTGACGT
>PLLD01000159.1 GCA_003141205.1 Gemmatimonadota bacterium | reverse complement strand
TTGGGATGGACCACCAAGTCCGCCGATAGTGTGCCCCAGAGCCGGTTGTTGGCGAAATCGACCGCGCGGTCGAGGAACTCCAACGGGTCGTCGCTACCAACCTCGGTTTCCGACAGGATGGAGCAGAAAGGTTCGGTGGAGAATGCCTCCTCCCGGGTATCGGTCGCATCGAGACCGGACATCAACGTCCAGGGCAGTTGTCCCGGCTCCGCGGCACCGATGGTTCGTAGCCCGGTACGCGACGCGGTGAGCTTCCGCCACCGCTCCTCGGCGCCTGGGTAGTAGGCCCGCCGCACAGGAGCGATGGCGAGAGCGCGTTCCAGATCGGCGAGCAACGCGGCGCGCCGGTCCCACCCCTTGGGCGTCACAAGTATTTTGGGCGAGTCGCAGTTGAACGATGCGTTGTGGGTGACCGCGCCGGCGATACTCTCCGCCTGGAAAGCCAGCTCCTTGTCGCTATACGGGCCGGGCACCACGAGCACCGGCGACACGTTCCCCAACTCGGCCGTGATGGGCTTCGTGACGAGCGGCGCGTTCCGCGCCTTTCTCGCCTCCCGCTCGGACCCTGGTGGACCCCACACGATCTGATCGTACGTGCGATCGGAGCCGGTGAGGTGGATCTCATCGATGCCGGGGTGATCGACCAGATAAGCCCCCTCCTGCACGCCTCCGTACGCCACCCCCAGGAAATTCCGCCGGATCGCGTCCGCGAATGCCGCCTCGATGACGGGTCCGAGGTACGCATTCACCGGATTGATCTTGAGCAGGCAAACCTTTCCCTCGTTGAACATTTTGGTGACCACATCCATCGGCGGAATGGCCGTGAGGTTCCCGGCGCCGAGCACGAGCACCGTTCGCCCGTCGTGCGCGCGCCCCCTGTAGAAACCGGCGCGGGAGGCGTGCATCGCCTCCTCGCTTACGCCGGCCGGAAAGTGCACATCCACGGTGACACGTGCGAACAGAACGCCGTCGATGGTATTTGTCGGGAACACCCGCACGGCGAGCCGGCCATCGGCGGTCCGGCTGACGTTTCCGATCGGCGTATTCCCCGTGCGCGCGAGACTGCCGAGCGACTCCACCACGAGCCGCAGTTGGCGAACGACAGCCCACGGCCCCACGGCCCATTCCTGCCCCTCCGCCGGTGTACCCCGCGGAATTCCCTTGGCGGCGCACGCCGCCTCGACGCATCGCTCCGCGACGCGCACGTAGCCGGCCTGCATGGCGCGCGCGAGATGGATGCGATCTGTCAGCGAGAGTCGCGCGAACGCGACCGCGCCCTCCCGGAGGCGGGCGATCATCTCGTCGAGCTGCGGCTGCGTGGTCGCGCGGGTGCCGTTCGTGAACGGGCCCTTCGGCTCGGCCGGCCGAGCCCCAGTGGGCACTGCCTGTGGGATCATGGTCGCCTCTCCTCCCCGCGAAGATTGGTGCGGCAGCCGGGCGCGCGAGTCACCCGGCTGCCGCTCGACATCGGCTAGCGTGAGGCGATCGGAGTCCTGTCCACCTCGCCCTGCCAGTCCACGGCGTAGCTGTTCTGCCCAGTGATCCGGCCCTTGTAGGTGCCATGCCCCTCCTCTCCCTTCACGGCAGTCCACGTGCCCGCGAAGGTGGTCGCGGGCTTCTGATCGGGGCCGAGCACGGTGTGGACCGCCCCGCTCCACTTATCGATCGCGACCTCGCCGTTCTGGGATTTGGTGACGTATCCCTGATGCGAGCCGTTGCCCTGCACGAGGTCAGCCAGCTCGGCGATCGTCACGTCGGCACCGTCCTCGTACGGAGTGGGACCCGTACTACGGTTCGTTCCCTTTGCCTCGTTCGCTATCACTATGTGCCCCTCGGCGTCGGCGACCGACAGCGGATGCTGCTGGCTATAGGTCATGGTGAATGTCCCTCCGACGCGAACCCGTTCGACTGACGGGCGGGCGGCCAAAACGAGGAACAGCGCGAGCGGAGTGGCCGTGGCCACGATTAAGCGGTGCACGATTCTCGGCGACATGGTAGACGTCCTCCGGATACAGGGTTGCTTGCGACGGTTTGTCACGCGCCCTACACTAGCACGGAGGGGTCACACCCCGATCATCCAACGCTCATAGGCGCCTCATATAGAGCCCTTTCATATATAGATCGGTGTTGAGACTCCGCACCTTGGGTGGTCTATCGGTCGACGATGGCGAGCGGTCCCTTGGCGGGGCCGCGTCGCAGCGCAAGACGCTCGCGCTGCTCGCCCTCCTGGCGGCCGCGGGCCCGCGCGGCGTGAGTCGCGACAAGACCATCGCCTTTCTGTGGCCCGAGAGCTATGCCGACAAGGCGACGCACCGGCTCACCCAACTCCTCTACGCGCTGCGCCGCGACCTTGGAGCCGACGAGCTATTCCTCGGCTCGCCCGACCTGCGTCTGAACCCCAGCGTTATCGCGACCGACCTCGCGATGTTCACAGGGGCGCTCGAGGCGGGAGAACTCGCACGCGCAGCTGATACGTATGGAGGCCCATTCCTGGACGGCTTCTATCTGAGCGGCGCAGCTGGCTTCGAGCATTGGGCGGAGGAGGAGCGCCTACGACTCGCGCAGCGATACGCGGCGGCCGTCGAGTCGCTCGCCGGCCAGGCGAGTGGCCGCGGTGACAACGTGGCCGCAGCGGACTGGTGGCGCCGGCTCTCGCATGCCGAGCCGCTCAACTCACGGATGGCCGTGAGCTACATGGAAGCACTGAGCGCGGCTGGCGACCGGGCCGGTGCACTGCGCTTCGTCAAGTCGTACGAGGCACTTCTGCGCGCGGAGTACGACACGGATCCGGACCCGGTGGTGCTGGCCGCGGCCGAGCGCCTCCGCATGGCGGCGCCCACCGCACCGGCGGCAAGCGCGATGCCCGCGCCCGCGCTCGCCGTGCTCCCTTTCGTTGACATGACCCCCGAGCGCGACAACGAGTACTTCAGCGACGGGATGACGGAGGAGCTCACCAACGCGCTGGCGCAGATCCCGGGCCTGCGCGTGGCCTCGCGTCTGTCGGCATTGGCTTTCAAGGGAAAGGACGCCGACGCTCGCCACATCGCCGAACAGCTCGGGGTAAGCGCGCTGGTCTGCGGCAGCGTGCGCAAGAGCGGGAAGCGGATCCGGCTCACCGCGCAGCTCATCAACGTCGCCGACGGGTGCCACCTCTGGTCCGAGAGCTATGACCGCACCTTGGACGATGTGTTTGCGCTCCAGGAGGAGCTGTCCCGCGCCATCGTCGCCGCACTACCGCTGTCGGGCACCGCACCGCCACCGATACTGGTACGCCAGGGAACGCCGGTGGTCGACGCCTACACGCTGTATCTGAGGGGACGCTACTCAGCGCACAAGCGAACGACCGAGGGTCTTTCACTCGCGATCGAGTACTTCGAGCAGGCACTGGAAGCGGACCCCGGGTACGCCTTGGCACAGGCTGGTCTTGCCGAGTGCTGGACGCTATTGGGGTTCGCTGAGTTCACGCATCCACCGCGCAAGGATGCCATGCAGCGGGCGAAGGCCGCGGCACTGGCGGCGATCGCGCTCGATCCGAGGCTGCCCGAGGCGCACCTCTGGCTCGGCGTCGTCCATTTCCTGTTTGACTGGAATTGGGGGGCGGCCGAGGCGGAGTTTCGCAGGGCGCTTCTCCTGCATCCGGGGCATGCGTTCACCGAACTGTGGTACGCCGTTTTCCTGGGCGCAATGGGCCGCCACGATGAGAGTCTGCGACGCGTGCGGTACGCCGAAACACTGGAGCCCACAGCGCTTCCTTTCCGGCTCACCGTCGGGCGCTGTTACTACTTCGCCAGGCTTCACGAGCCTGCGATCGAGTGCTTCACCAGCATTCTTCGGGTGGAGCCCGCGCACGTGCTCACGACCGTATGGCTCGCCCAAGCGCTGTGCGCGGTTGCGCGTTACCCCGAGGCGCTCACCGCGATCGAGCGCGTTCCCGCCGATCGGCGGCCTCCGCAGCTGGCCGGGCATACCGCCTTCGCCCTTGCCGGCCTCGGTCGCCGCGACGAGGCGCGCGCCCTCTGCCGGTCGCTGCGCCGACAGTTCGACGAGGCGGGAATGCCCGGTCTCCGCGAGCGTCTCGCTCCCACATATATGCAGTTGGGCGAGCACAACGAGGCACTGGAGGCTATCGGGGCAGGGCTGACAGCGCGCTCCACCTATATGCCTTTCGTGCTGACTGTGCCGGCGTACGACCGGCTGCGCGGTCACCCCCGATTCCAGCAGATTCTGGCGCAGCTCTCGCTCCCCGTCTGATCGGCACGCGAGGGCGAGTTACGTCATGCATGCTACAACCTGCATGCGACTCGGCGAATACTTNNACGGCCGTACGCAGGGTCAATTGTCCGCGGAGTGCTCCGACCCGGACGGCGGAGCGACCAGTGTGAGAAGGAACTCCCCACCCTCAGCCGAGTCGACCGCGTGCTCGATCCCGGGCGCCAGGACGAGCAGATCCCCCTCCTCCAGACGGTGGTCGATCGGACCCACGCGGATTAGAACGCGCCCCGCCAATACCTGGATCGTGATGGGGCCGTCCGCCCGGTGCGCTCGCATGAATCCGCCCGGCCCCAGCGCCACCAGCGTCACCCGGAGCGCGCCCTCCTTGACGAGCGTGCGGGCGGCACGGTTGTGGGTGCCGACAGCGAGCTCGCTCTGCACGTGGCGCCGCTCATCGGCGAGTCGGACCACCAGCGTATCTCCATGGAGCGGCCGGTCAAGTGAGGACATGGGTTCTCCCGGTATGTGCGTTTGCCGACGGTGGCATCTCTCATCCTCCCGTCGCGGCCGAGCGAAGCTTCGCGAGGTCCGGAATCCGGATGCGCCCTCGCCCGACCATTTCGATCAGGTTTTTCCGCGTGAGCTGCTTGAGCGCGCGCGACACCGACTCGCGCGCCGTACCGATCTCGAGCGCCAGCTCCGCATGGGTGCGATTCAGCTGGATCTCGACGCCCCCGCCGGGAGATGCCGTGCTGGCGCGCCCTTCTGAGGCGTAGCGCGCGAGCAGCAGCGCCAGGCGCGCCGCGACATCGTGGAAGGCAAGCGTCTCCGTTACGTGCACCAGATGGCGGAGCCGGCTTACCAGCGACCGGATGATCGCCTGCGCGATATCCGGGTGCGACCGATACAGCCGCTCGAAAGCCGCCCGCGGCAGAAACAGGAGCCGCGAGGGCTCGATCGTCATCGCGGACGCCGGATAGGGGCCGCCATCAAACAGCGGCAGCTCGGCCACGGGTCGTCCCGGACCCTCGATGTGCAATATCTGCTCGCGGCCGTCGAGACTCGTTCTATAGATGCGGACGCGGCCGGACTCCACGACGTACAACCCGCGGCACAGATCGCCCGCCCGAAAGAGGGAATGCCCCGCGCCGACGGACCGCGACACGCAATGCTCCGCGACGCGCCCGAGCGTATCTGTATCGAGCTCCGCGAGAAGAGGAACACCCTGCAGTAGCGCCGCGATGTCGCTCATGACAGAGACCAAGTAATCGCGCCCGCCGTCTGCCGGCTACTGCATTCCGATGCGAGTGCGTGGTGTGACATCCGTCACCTCATTCGGCGGGGGCGTCCGCGACTATTCAGGCCGATGGATTGGTTCGTGGTCGCCTTCCTCAAGGCCAGCCTGACATGGCTCACATGCGGTGTGACGCTTGGCGTGGCCATCGCGGCGCACCCGGCATGGACGGCCTATTACCCGGCTCACACGCACATGAATCTGCTGGGGTTTGTCGCGATGATGATCTACGGCATCGCGTACCACGTGATCCCCCGCTTCGTCGGTCGCCCGCTCTACAGCCGGCGTCTCGCGGCTTACCAGTGGTGGGCATCGAATGCAGGCCTCGCACTCCTCGTCGTTGGCTTCGTGCTGCGGCCCGGCGGTCATCCGGGCGCCACACCAGTGTTGGTGAGCGGCGGAGTTCTTGCGGCATTCGGTGCATACGGCTTCGCGTTCAATATCTGGCGGACGATCGCGCAGGCACCTCTGCGGCGATCATCGCCCAGAACCGTGAAGCTCCCGATCGCGACCGACCTTTAGACATCACTCCTCGCCCGTACCCAACGATGCCGACTCCTACACCGATTCTCCCGGATTTCATCGCGCAGTCCACGACCCGACGCGGCTTTCTATCCCGAGCCTCGACTCTCCTCGCCGCCGTCCCGATCGCCGAAGCGGCCCTCGCTGCGTGCACCCCGTCGAAGCCCGACCGCAGCCAGGCGAGCGCCACACCGGACACCGCGACGTCCTCGGCCACGCATCTGCAGAACCCAGATAGCCGACTCGATACCAGCCTCCATGCCGGCAACGCGCCGCCAACATCCGGCGCAGTCGCGCCTGCCGCCACCCCGGCGGATATCCCGTTCCATCGGTACGACCCCACGCTGCCGCCCCTATCAGCCGGGCGCACGAAGCACATCGCCATGACGATCCGCGAAGCACCCGTCCGCATCAATGCCGATACGGTCGTCGCTGGCTGGACCTTCGATGGCACGATTCCCGGCCCGATCGTGCACGTCCGGCAAGGTGACACTGTCGAATTCACGCTCACCAACAACGGATCGATCCCCCACTCGATGGACTTTCACGCGAGTCAGATCGATCCCAAGACGGCGTTCCGGTCCGCGCTGCCGGGCCATTCGATCTCCTACACGTTCACCCCGCGATACGCGGGCGCGTTTCTCTACCATTGCGGCACGGCGCCCGTGCTCATGCACATTGGCTCCGGGATGTTCGGCGCTATCATCGTCGACCCGCCGACACCGCTCGCGCCCGCGCGCGAGTTCGTGCTGATCCAGAACGAGTTCTATCTCGCCCGCCCCCAAAGCGGGATCGCCGCATTCGACTACAACAAGATGCTGTCGACGCAGCCCGACTACGTGGCGTTCAACGGCGGCCCCGGGCAATACCAGATCGAGCCGATCCGGGTGCGCCGCCACGAGCGCGTGCGGTTCTACGTCGTCTCCGCGGGTCCCACCCATTCCTGCGCCTTTCATGTGGTCGGTCAGCAGTTCGACACGGTTTACCTGGGAGCGCCACCGGGCAACGCGATCCACGGCGTCCAGACCTTCGACGTCGCCGCCGGAGGGGGGATGGTCTTCGAGCTCCAGGTCGACGTTGCGGGGGAGTTCCCCTTCGTGAACCACGCCTTCGGACACGGTCAGAAGGGAGCGATTGGGGTGCTCGTCGTCGAGGCGTAGTCACGGGCACCGTGCGTCCCCGGATTGCTGGCGGCCTCGGCCCTCGATCAGATGAGTTGGCCTCGCCCTTGCACTATGGCTGAGACACGCCGGCTTACCATCACCGATCGATCTCACAATGCCGGTCGCACACGAACGAGGACATAACGATGCGCCGTGGATACCGAATGTTGGCTTCGCTGGCGTTGGGCACCGCCTTCCTATCACCCGCGCTCATCGCCGGGTGCGCGTCAGGCCACGCCAGGATGTATGACGCGGGTTACGGGGACTACCACACCTGGGACGCGAACGAGAACGTGTACTACGTGCAATGGGAAGCCAACACCCATCGCGACCACCAGGATTTCAAACGCCGCAACGCCGATGAGCAGAAGGAATACTGGACCTGGCGGCACAGCAATCAGAAAGACGACCGCCACGACAACGACCACCACTAGATCGCCGGCTTGACCGCCCCGCGCTCTCCTTAAGAATCGGGAGCGCGCAGGGCCACGCCCAGCTCCATCTGAGCGTCCGGCGCGGCGGGATACGTCACGCGCGCGCCCTCTACCTTCGCCCACGGTGTGAGCGTGTGCGGTCGCGTCGCCGCCGGATTCACGATCTCCTCGACCCGGGCCCCGCGCGCCAACAGCGCATCGCTCACCAACGAGCGATGGCATCGCCATGGCACCGCCTCCGCACACATGATGGCCGTCGGCGCCACCGCGGCCAGTCGAAGCAGCGCGTCCAGGCTCTCCGCGAATTCCGGCGTCTGCAGGTAGTCGGCGTATCCGCGAAAGCTGGCGTTCCGCCAGGCGGTGTTGATCGAGTCCGGCCTCGCCCGACGCCGCCCACCGAGCCCCGGCATGTGCACGTAATGGATCCCGAGATCCTCGAGCGAGCGGGGCAGCCGAGTCCTGTCATACTGCGGGTTGTGCCGTGAGCGCGGGATCGACCGGATGTCCACGAGCTGCGTCACACCGTGCCCCACGAGAAGCGCGAGGAACTCCTCCAAGGGCCGCGTCGAATGCCCGACCGTCAGGATGAGCGCCGGTGCGGCCGCCATGGCTCCAGAATTGCCCGCCACTATCACCCGCCTACGATCAACCGTACCGCACGCGTCAGCGTGATCCGCAACGTGCCCTCCCTCGGCACACACGTCCCCAGCGGGGTCTTCTCCGTACGAGCGTGCCCCACAAGCGGGTCGGATGGTGCCACACGTGTCGGAGTCGGTCCGGCGGTGGCCGCTCCCGTGTCGGGCGCGGAATGAAAGACCGGCACCGAGCCATCCGGTTCCCTGCCGAAGCTCCGCACCACAAACTCGAGCGCCCCGTCCCCGCTCGATCCGGGATCGAAGGCGGAGACCTGGACCGTGACGATCACCCCCGCGGGGACCGTCAGCCCGCTCGCGGCAATGATCGGGGACCCCAATGTCGCGACGAAGAGATCCCCGACCTCGTTGGTGCGCGTGCAAACTGCTACGTGCGGGTGCAGAACAATGACTGTCCCGGCGGCCACGATCCCCTCAATCGCGCCGCCCCCGTTGCCCTTGCCCGTGCCCATCGGCGTCGTGCCGTTCGAGCTCGGCACAGTCCCGACGACGATCGTCTCGGACCCGTCCGTGCTCGGACTCGATCCTCCCCCCGAGACTGAATCAGCGACCCGGATCCCGCGGGGTGTCGCGGGCGCTGCCGGTGGAGGAAGAGCAGACGGTACGGCGGGCGACGCAGCAGAATTTTCGGGAGCAGCTCGAGTCGGCGCCGGAACCGGAACCCCGTGGGGTTCGCTGCGCGCACGGCGGGGCGCGCCCACCGGAACATCGTGCAGCTCCGGCAGGACCGGTGCCGCTCGCGCCGCGAGCGTGATGTCACGTGCACCAGTGGAGTCCGCTGCTCCAGTACCGGGCACCGCGCCCGGAGCGCCCCGGTCACATCCGAGACCCCCGATCATCACGCAACCTGCCGCGAGATGCAGCAGCCCGCGCATCAATAGGTGCCCATCACCAGCGACCGAACCCGCGACCGAACCCGCGACCGATCATCGGTCAGACCGCGCCGAGGGCGGCGAGCACATCTGCCGTCGAGCGAACGCGCCCCAATCGCGGAAAGACGACTCGAACGGCCAGCTCATGCGCCTCTCGTGCCACGGACGTCATCGCATCCTCGACGAGGATCAGCTCATAATTGCGCTCCCACGCGTCCCGCGCCGTCGACTCCACACCGAAGTTGGTCGCGATTCCGCCCAATACGATCGTCCGAATCCCGCGCCGCCGAATCTCCAAGTCGAGATCGGTACCATAGAAAGCGCCCCATTGGTGTTTCGTGATGACGATGTCTCCGGCCTGCGGCCCGACCTCCGAGACGATCTCCGCCCAGTTGAGAGGCATCTCCCCCGGCATAGCCGTTGGTTCGTCAACGGGTTGCTGCAATCGAGCTTTCCCATCGACGCCATAATTCACATGCACTAGCACCACCAACATGCCACGATGGCGACACCTATCTGCCATTAGCGCGGCACTCGCCACGACTTTGGCGCCAGAGCGGGGCGCACACGGACGGCTCACAATCCCGTGCTGCAGGTCGATGAGAACGAGCGCGGAGCGCGTGGGATCGATCGTAAGGTCGGGCATGAGGTCGGGCATGAGTTCGGGCATGAGCGGTGCCATATCCCATTAGTACGTGCGAACGGTCGACCCGCTGGCGTAGCGTACGCCCGCAGGATAGAGATCTACGCGATAACCTCACCACGATCCCACGCGCGCGCAAACCGCCCGGCGGCGAGATCACGGAATAACGCACCAGTGCACACACCAGTGCACGCACCGGACGCTTCGCCCCTACGATCATGAGTACTCGGGTGTACCACTACCATACGACCGACGTCTTCACCGACCGCCCGCTCGCGGGCAACCAGCTGGCCGTCGTGCTGGATGCCACCGGGCTCAGCTCGGCCGAGATGCAGGCAATCGCGGCGGAGTTCAACTACTCCGAGACGACGTTCGTCCTGCCCCCCGCGGATCCATCGCACACCGCACACGTCCGCATCTTCACGCCCGGGGCCGAGCTGCCGTTCGCCGGGCACCCCAACGTCGGTACGGCCTTCGTGCTCGCGACACTGGGCACCTGCTACGGCCGCCTGGTCGGCAACCGCCTCCTGTTCGAGGAAGCCGCGGGACTCGTCCCGGTCGATCGCATCCTCGACGGCGATAACCCGGTCGGCGCCACCCTCACCGCGCCCGTCCCACTCACGACCGGAAGCGAGGCGCCGGTCGCCGCCGTGGCAGCGGCGATCTCGCTCGAGGCCGCGGACATCGCGACGGCCCGTCATGCACCGATCGTCGCATCCGTCGGAGCGCCATTCCTCATGGTGGAGCTCACGAATCGCGCGGCCCTCGCGCGCGCGGTGCCGATGCGGTCGCTCCTGAGCTCGGCCCTCCCCGACGGCGCGCACGGGATCCACGCGTACGTGCCGGCCACTGACGCCGGAGACATCGACATCCGTGCGCGCATGTTCGCCGTGCTCGATGGCATCACGGAGGACCCGGCGACGGGGAGCGCAAATGCCGCGCTCGTAGCCCTTCTGTCTCAGCTCCTCGGCGGACCCGAGCCCACCTTCGTACGCCGGATCGCACAGGGGGTCGAGATGGGCCGCCCGAGTCTGCTGGTCGGCACCGTACACCGGTCTCCCGGCACGACCCAGCGCGTACAAATCGGCGGGCGCTGCGTGACGGTCATGCAGGGCGTTCTGCACCTGCCGAGCACATGAGCCCCACGATTCCCTCTTGCGCAACGCGCCATGCGCACACAGATTAGCCGCCCAATGTCTGTCCGTCATCCCGCCACCGGCTACTTTAGCTACCGCTTCTTCTGGGCCTTCCCAGACAGGGGACGCGGTCGCGCACGCACACGCCGGTAAGCATAGGCGCCTCGGAGCGGACCAACGGCCCCTGTCACTCGACAGGGGCCGTTTTTCGTTTCGGGGCGCGCCACCTTCGCCTTCTCTTATGTCGGCACCGCCCGGAGCACAGCGACCCATGATCATCGTCACCCGCGCAGCCATCACGGAGNNCCCGAGCTCGATCACATCTGCGAGCGCGTGCGCTCCCTCGGCCTGACCCCTCACGTCACCCGCGGCGAGCAGCGCGTCGTAGTCGCCTGCGTCGGCGACGACGCAGCCCTCACGAGCGTCCCTCTCCTCGCCCTCCCCGGCGTCGAGTCGGTGACGCCCGTGCTCCGCCCGTACAAGCTGGCGTCGCGCGATTTCGCCGCCGACCGAGGGCGCGCCACTACCATCACGATCGGACGGGGCCACACCGCCGTCCCGCGCACGATCGGGGGGGACACGATCGCCGTGATCGCCGGCCCCTGCTCCGTGGAAGGGCGGGACATGCTACTCGATACCGCGCGCGCGGTCCGCGCCGCCGGCGCAATCGCCCTCCGAGGCGGCGCATACAAGCCGCGGACTTCCCCCTATGCCTTCCAGGGCATGGGCGCGCCCGCGCTCGAGATCCTGGCCGAGGCGCGGGCGATTACCGGACTGCCGATCGTGACCGAGGTGATGGATCCGCGACAGGTCCAGCCCGTGGCCGCTATCGCGGACCTGCTCCAGGTCGGCGCGCGCAACATG
>PLLD01000065.1 GCA_003141205.1 Gemmatimonadota bacterium | reverse complement strand
TGGCGAGTCAGGAACGTTCGGGCTCGACAATAGCGATATTCGCTACGCCGACCGCATGACGCTGGCGGGCAAGAACCTCATTTTCGGCATCACGCTGCACAATAATCCTACCGTTGAAGATGTCTGGAACACGACGCCGGCGTGGGGTTTTCCCTTCGCGGGCTCCGAGGTCACGCCAGGGTCCGTCGCCGGCACCGTCATCGATGGGCAATTGGCGCAGGGAGTGCTCGGTCTGGGCGGCTACGCGCTCTGGAACAATTTGCTGTACGTCGAAGCGACTGGATACCGCACGGCCCCCCAGGGTGCCCTGCAGGCCGATACCACGGCCGTCAATGCGATCCAGGGCGTGACGCCGTACTGGCGCATCGCCCTGCAGCACCAGTTCGGCTCGATCTATGGCATGATCGGAACGTACGGCCTGAGCGCGCACGAATACCCGGCAGGAGTGAGCGGCCCAACCGATCTGTTCACGGACGTCGCCGTAGACGCCCAGATCGAGCACCCCATGCGGGACGGCGGGGTGCTGACCCTGCGAGCGACAACGATTCACGAGCACCAATCGTTAGCCGCGCTTTTCACAGAGCCGACGCCCGCCGCGGCCAACCTGCACAACACGCTGAACACCACACGCGTCAACGCCACCTTCGAGCCGAATGCGCGGTGGGGCACGAGCCTCGGCTACTTCGCCACGACAGGCTCACGGGATTCCCTGCTATATACGCCGGCGGCGCTCACGGGCAGCCGCACCGGGCGGCCCGCTACAAACGGCTTGATCGAGCAGATCGACTTCAATCCATGGGAGAACACCCGGCTGACCATCCAGGGCGTGGAATTCGCGAACTTCAATGGTGCAACCCGATCCTACGATGGGTCCGGCCGGCAAGCGTGGAGCAACAATACCCTGTACGTCCTGTTGTGGCTCGCCTTCTGAGTATCGACCCTGTGGCCGATCGCCGGTCGTAGAATCGACCGTTGCCGGGGCTGCGCTAGCACATCGAGCTCGACTGCTCTAACTTCGCGAGGTCGCTCTCACTCAACGGGGGTGGGGTGTGTCCGACCTTGAAGATGAGCTGTACCGTGCCCTGAACCCCGCCTACGTCGTCGAGCGGGAATTGGGTCGCGGTGGCATGGCGACCGTATACCTGGCGCGCGACGTGCGGCACGAGCGCTTCGTCGCCCTCAAGGTACTCCGCCCCGACCTCGGCGCGGCACTCGGCGCTGAGCGCTTCACGCGCGAGGTCAGGCTCGCCGCTCGCCTCCAGCACCCGCATATCCTGTCCGTCTACGATTCGGGGCAGACGCCCGCGGGCCAGCTCTGGTTCACCATGCCGTACGTCGAGGGCGAATCGCTGCGCGACCGGCTGCGGCGCGACAAACAGCTGTCGGTCGAGAGCGCACTCCGCATCACGCGCGCGGTAGCCGGCGCGCTCGCATACGCGCACCAGCATGGCGTCATTCACCGCGACATCAAGCCCGAGAACATCCTGCTCACCACGCAGGGGGATGCGCTACTCGCGGACTTCGGGATCGCCCGGGCGCTGGCGGCCGAGGCACCCGCTGCCGGCACGCTCACAGGGACCGGGCTCGCCGTCGGAACGCCGCAGTACATGAGTCCCGAGCAAGCCGCGGGGGAGCGCGACGTCACACCGCAAACCGACCTGTACTCCCTCGCCGCAGTGTGTTACGAAATGCTGACCGGTGAGCCCCCGTTTACGGGGGCGACCGCGCAGGCCGTGATCGCCAAGATGATGAGCAGCCCCGCGCCCTCCCCGCGCGTCGCCCGGCCGGCCGTGTCCGAGCCGGTGGACGCCGCCGTGCGCAAGGCGCTGGCCCCGGTCCCCGCCGACCGGTTCGCGACCGCGGCGGACTTTGCCGCGGCGCTCGATTCCGCCGAACGCGCCGGGGGGAGTGGGGCTTCGATCCAGACGACGCGCGCGGTGGGTGCAGCCGCTGGCGGGACTCGGGCAGGCCGGAGGTTTCCCGTTGCGGCGGCCAGCCTGATCCTGGGGCTTCTGATCGGGGGGGGAGCGCTCTTTGCCTGGCGGTCGCGCGAGCGTGCGCAAGGGGGATCGGGCGCCAAGCCGAGCATCGCGGTGCTGCCGTTCGATAATATCGGCGACTCCGCCGACGCCTACTTCGCCGACGGAATGACGGACGAAGTGCGCAGCAAGCTCACCGCACTCGCGGGACTGACCGTCATCGCCGGGGCGAGCTCGGACCAGTACCGGCACGCGACCAAGACCCCACAGCAGATCGCGCGCGAGCTCGGTGTCCGGTACCTCCTGGTCGGGAAGGTGCGGTGGAACAAGCACGCGGGCGCCGGGAGCGCAGGAGGGGGGCACGGGTCGCAGAGCGAAGTGCGCGTCGAGCCGGAGCTCATGGAGGTCAGCGACGCGGCGACGCCCACCAACAAGTGGGAGCAGTCGTTCGACGCACCGCTCACCGACGTCTTTGCCGTGCAGGGGCAGATCGCGGAGCGCGTCGTCCAGGCCCTGCACGTGGCACTCGATACGAGCCAGCGCGCCGGCCTGAGTGCGCGGCCGACCGAAAGCCTACCCGCGTACGAGGAGTATCTGCGGGGGAACGAGGCGACCCACCATTTCACGATCATCGACGGGCCCTTCCTCCTCGAGGCGGTCGCGCACTACGAGAAGGCCGTCGCCCTCGACTCGACGTTCGCGCTGGCGTGGGCCGGGCTCGCGCGCGCGAGCATCGACCTCGTGTACGGCGGCGGCACGCGGGCGGCCGATCGCTGGACGCGGGGAACGGCCGCCGCGGAGCGGGCC
This sequence comes from Gemmatimonadota bacterium, assembly GCA_003141205.1. Classification (GTDB taxonomy): domain Bacteria; phylum Gemmatimonadota; class Gemmatimonadetes; order Gemmatimonadales; family Gemmatimonadaceae; genus FEN-1251. The sequence goes on along the minus strand of PLLD01000065.1, from coordinate 3,375 downwards.
GTGTCGCTCGCGCCGGATCTGCCCGCGGCGCACCTCGGCCTCGCGCTGTCGCACATGCTGCATAAGGAATGGGCGCCGGCGATCGAGCAGCTCGAGTTGGGACGCCGGGTGGCCCCCGACGACCCCGACCTGCTGACGAACGAGTGGGAGGTGAATGAGTCCGAAGGCCGTTTCGATACGGCCATGGTACTCGTGCAACACGCGCGCCGTGTGGATCCGCGGTCCGGATTGGTCGCGTTCAATCTGGCCAACGCGCTCTGGCACCGCCGGCGGTGTGGCGAGGTCGACGCGGCGCTCGCGCCGGCGTTCGCGCTCGCTCCGCACGCGCCGAATCTGGTCGCCATGCAGGCGTGGGCGCAGGTGTGCGCGGAGGACATGACTGGTGCGCGGGACCTGCTGCACGCCGCCATCGCTCACGGTGACTCGGCTCCGCTGCTCGCGATCCTCACGCAATACGGCGGCGCATTCATGCTGGACGCTGCGGGCCAGGGGATGCTGATCGGGCTTCGGCCCGCCGATTTCGATGGTCAGCGCGCCCTCTGGGCCAGCGCGCTGGCCCACATGTACCGTTTGCGGGGAGATTCGGCCCGCGAACACGCATACGCCGATACGGCACGTGCCGCGGCCACCGATGCTCTGCGCACGGGGCCCCCAGAGGCGCAGACGCTCATGGCGCTCGCCTACGGTAATGCGATGCTCGGGCGGCGCAACGAGGCACTCCAGAACGGCGAGCGGTCGATGGCGCTCCTTCCAATCAGCCGCGATGCCTTTAACGGCTCGGATCTGATGTACGCGTTCGCGGACGTAGAGACGATGGTCGGCGACGCCGACGGCGCATTCGCACACCTCGACACGCTGGTGGCCATGCCGAGCGCGATCTCGCCGGGCGGGTTACGACTCGACCCGGCCTGGGCGCCGCTCAGGGGCGATCGCCGTTTCGAGCGCCTGATCGCGCGAGCCAGCACCCCGCAGCACTAGAGTGGATTCGGCGGGGCTGCACGACCGGCTGCAGTCGGCCCTCGGCGCAAGCTATACCCTCGAGCGCGAGCTCGGGCGTGGAGGCATGGCCACCGTGTACCTCGCCGACGACGTGAAGCACCACCGCCAGGTGGCGATCAAGGTGCTCCGGGCCGAGCTGGGATCGCTGCTCGGCCCCGACCGGTTTCTGCGCGAGGTCGGGATCGCGGCGAGGCTGAATCATCCCCACATCCTGCCGCTGTACGACTCCGGTGACGCCGATGGGCTCCTCTTCTACGTCATGCCGTACATCAAGGGTGAATCGCTGCGCCTCAAGCTCGAACGCGAGAAGCAGCTATCGGTTGAGGAGGCCCTCGCCATCACCCGCCAAGTCGCCTCGGCCCTCGGCCACGCGCACGCCCAGGGTGTGATCCACCGGGACGTCAAGCCGGAGAACATCCTGCTGTACGAAGGCGAGGCGATGGTCGCGGACTTCGGGATTGCGCTGGCGGTCGGCGCCGCAGAAGATGCGCGGCTCACCGAGACGGGGCTCGTGATGGGGACGCCGGAGTACATGAGTCCGGAGCAGGCGATGAGCGAGGGCACATTGGATGCCCGCACCGACGTGTACAGCTTGGGCTGTGTGCTGTACGAGATGCTCGCGGGCGAGCCACCCTACACGGGGCCCAATGCGCGAGCACTGCTCGCCAAGCGGCTCCTGGATCCTGTGCCCGCCGTGCGGCGCCTTCGGGCCGCGGTGCCGCCGGGCGTTGAGCAAGCGCTCATGCAGGCGCTCGCCAAGGAGCCCGCCGACCGGTTTGTCTCGGCCGGCGCGTTTGCGGAGGCGCTCAGCGCGCCGGCCCGCGCCCGGCGCCCGGCCGTCGCGGTCCTGCCATTCCTGAACCTGAGCGCGGACCCGGACAACGAATACTTCGCGGATGGGATCACGGAAGACGTCATCGCCCACCTGTCGAAGATCCGTGCCCTCAACGTGATCTCCCGCACGTCCGTGATGCGGTTCAAGAAGCGGCTGCAGAGTCTCAAGGAGATCGGGGCGCAACTGGACGCGACCACCCTGCTCGAGGGGAGCGTGCGGCGCGTCGGAGATCGGGTGCGCATCGTGGCGCAGCTCATCGATGCCGAAACGGAGCAGAATCTCTGGGCGGAGACCTATGACCGCCAGCTGACCGACATCTTCGTGATCCAAACCGACGTGGCGTTGCACATTGCGGCCGCTCTCAAGGCTGAGCTTTCCGTCGACGAGCGCACCCGCATCCGGAAGGAGCCCACGCGCGACCTGCAGGCCTACCAGCTCTATCTCCAGGGCCGGCATTGGCTCGTCACATACACCGGGGAGGGCATGCAGCGCGCGATCACGTATTTCGAACGCGCTATCGCACGCGACCCGGCGTACGCGCTGGCATACACCGGCGTGGCCATGGCGTACGCGGAGATGGGGGAGACCGGGGATCTGGCGCCCGACGTCGGGCAGCGACACGCCCGCGAGGCCGGAGGGAAAGCGCTCGCGCTCGACCCGAAGCTCGGCGAAGCGCATTGCACCGTGGCGTACCTCAAGCTGTTGGCTTTCGACTGGACGGGCGCCGAGCGGGAGTTCAAACTCGCGCTCGAGCTCAGCCCCGGCAGCGCGGATGCCTACGACCTGTACGGACGTATGTGCTCAGGGCTCGAGCGCTACGAGGAAGCCGCCGCACTGCTGCAGCGCGCGCAGGAGCTGGACCCGCTGGCTCACCGGCTGGATTTCGCCACGGCGCGCCTCCGCGCCGGCCGGTATGACGAGGCCGCACTGGGAGCGGCCCGCGCGTTGGAATTCGCTCCGGACGATCCGCGCGCACACGCGACGCTCGGCTGGGCATATCTCAAGAAGGGGATGGCCGAGGAAGGGCTGGCCCAGCTCGAGCGGGCCGTCGCCCTCTTGCCCGACAATACCAATTGGCTTGCGCAGCTGGGACAGGCGTATGCGCTGGTGGGCCGCGCCGACAAGGCGCGGGAGATCCTGCGACAACTCGATGACCGGGCACGGCGCACGTACGTCTCACCCTACCACCTGGCCTTTGTCTACACGGGGCTCGGCGAGCAAGAACGGGCGCTCGACCTGCTCGATCGAGCTTTTGACGAGGGCGCCGCAGCCATGTACGGAATCAAGGGATCGTTCCTCCTCGCTCCCCTGCGCTCGCACCCCAGATTCCGGGCACTGCTCAAGAAGATGAACCTGGGCTGAGGGGACACGATTGGCGGCGGCCAACAGCGCCACTGTGGACTCAGCCATTGCTCTGAAGTCTTACATGACTATCCTCCACTGTCTTGCAAATGAAATATGTCTGGAACTTCTAGGCTGAGAACATGAAAAAGTCGGGCGCGAGCCAAGGCCAGTCGGCATCGGAGCTCATCTCGAAAAGA
>PLLD01000099.1 GCA_003141205.1 Gemmatimonadota bacterium | reverse complement strand
CGTCGCGCAATACACGATAGCCGCTGCCGTATCAACATGGTGCGACTAAGAGGGATTGTCCGCCGAGCTTGAGGTAGCACCATGTTGATACGGCAGCGGCTATCGTGTATTGCGCGACGTTGAAGCTGGCTTTTATGCCGTTCTGCCGCGTGTATAGGGCGCCGACAAGAATGACGACGGCGACGGAGGCGGTCGCGAGCCACGACGGTGCAAGGCAAATAAGAGCGAGGAACGGAATGAATGCGATCGTTCCGACGGTTGCCGAGGCCAATCGATATTGCAGCGCATCGGCCATGATGGCGATCACGACGAAGCAGATCGTCGCACGGATCGCGGCCCCGTCGATGGCACCGCCTGCGTGCACCACGAGGTACACTGACGCCAGGGCAGCCAGGACGGTCGCGCAAACGAATGTCCGAACCTTTCTACTCATGATGGCCGTAAACCCCCGCCCCGTATGCTACACCCAGCTAATCGTCTCTGCCCGCGCGAAAGTCACGAGTGCGTGGAGCAGCTTGGCGAATGCTGTCGAGAAGGTCTGAACGTGCACGGCCTCAAAGTGAAACAACTTGCGTCACCCCCCTTTATGAAGGTCACGCTTGGGCGCTCGCCCTTACGTGCCACAAAAAAGTTGGCTCCGCTCCTGTTACAGGCCTGCCCGCTTCGCTCTGCTCAGCCGGGACGGGGGTTCAGTTGTGTGGTCCGTGATGTCGGGAAGCTCAGAACTCCATGAATGCCGTTGTCGTGCGCTTACTTGCCGTATGCGATCCAGCGATTCGTCGCGTCCAGCACGGCCAGAACGCTCGCGGTTTCCGGATTTTCACGTACCTCGCAGCTTCCGGTCAGCAGCGCGCTCATGCGCCCGACCCGCGCTGCGACTCCCACAAATACAAAAGTCCTGCCAAAGGTCTTGACCATCGTCGCGCCGTCCAGCGCGAGCGTCTGTTCTCCTCGTTCAGCCTGACCCATCGCCTTGAGGGCGGCACGCGCCGCGACTTCCACGCGAGCGCGCTCGACCCCCTCCCCCGATCCGACCCCTTCGACCCCATCTGCATCCCCGACGTAAGACGCGTCCCCCTTGCGCAGAGTCACGCGACAGGTGATCCCGCGCGAGCGGGAGCGGCGCACCTCGACATCCTCGAAATACAGGCGCCGGCGGGGAGCGCTCGGCTCCTGCCCCGGGGCAGCGGGGGGCACGACCTCAGGCTCTAAGAGCGGGCGCGCCGGCGCGCTCGCCTTGGGCGACTCGCTCGTCGTCGCGACGGAGATCTTGCGGTGGTCGACGCGTAAGCCGAGATGCGCCAGCAGCGCGCTCTCGACGTTTCGCACCGTTTGCTTGGGTGAGAACTCGGCGGTGGCGAGAAGATGGATCTCGTCCACGGCCCCGGCGTCGCTGGCAATGATCTTGGCCGACAGCACGCCCGGCAACGTCGTCAACAACTCCTCTGCGCGCCGAATCGGGAGCACGGTTCCCGCGATCGACGGCCCGGAGCCAGGAAACGCTGTAGGACTCGTGGATTGACTCAAATTATTTGGCCTCGATTGATTGACCAAGGGCGGGCTAATATGAACTCCCCCAATACTTTAATCAAGAGGCCGGCGGGCTCGCGCCGACCTCGTCCGTGCCGAGCAACTGATACTCGCGCAGCTTGCGATACAGCGTCCGTTCCCCAATCCCAAGCATTTCCGCGGCCCGCCGCCGATTGCCCCGGGTTTCCCGCAACGCCGCCGTAATCGCCGTCCGCTCGATCTCGGCCATCGTCATCCCGGCGGACATCGTCACCGTGTTCGGCGGGGGCGGCGTGTCCGGCGCCTCGATCGCCACAACCGGGCGCGCCTCGCCGACCCAACCGGGACCATCGGCCGGTGCGTGGACGACCACGTCCGTGCGCCGGCGCAGCTCCTCAACCTGCAGCTTGAGCTCGACCAGACTGCGAACGATGAACTCCAGCTCCCGTCCATCGACCCCCTGCCGCCCTTGCAGGATCGGGCCGATCGCGACCGGGAGATACCGTCCACCCTCCCCCGCGACACCCCTGGCGCCATCGCGAATCGTTTGCGGGATGTCCATGGGACCGATCTCATGCCCCGGGGCCAGCACGACCATGCTCTCCACCAGGTTGCGCAGCTCCCGCACATTCCCGGGCCACGCGTAGTCCACGAGGATCTGCAGGGCGTCCGCCGATATCCCGCGGAAGGCGCGGTCGTGCTGGGCGGAGAACTCCTGCACGAAGCGCCGGACCAGCAGCGGGATGTCTCCCCGTCGCTCGCGGAGGGGCGGCAGATACATCGAGAGCACGTTCAGCCGGTAATACAGGTCGGAGCGAAAGGCGCCGGCTTCGACCGCCGCGCGTAACGACTGGTTCGTCGCCGCGATCACCCGCACGTCCACGTGAATCGGGTGGGTCCCCCCGACGCGCGTGACTTCCCGCTCTTCCAGCACGCGCAGCAGCTTGACCTGCGTCGACATCGGGATCTCACCGATCTCGTCGAGAAAGAGCGTCCCCGTGTCCGCCAGCTCGAATCGCCCCAGTCGCCGCTCCGCGGCCCCCGTGAACGCGCCCTTCTCATGCCCGAAGAGCTCACTTTCAAGCAGCGTTTCGGCCAGCGCGCCCACGCTCACCGCAATGAAGGGGCGGTTGCGGCGCGGACTGAGTCGGTGCATGGCGCGGGCGACGAGCTCCTTTCCGGTGCCGCTCGCCCCCTCGATCAGCAGCGTGCTCGACACCGGCGCCATCTGCTCGATCTTGACGAGCACCTCGCGAATCGCTTCCGAGTCGCCGTAGAGCCCCGTCTCGCGCGCCAGCGTCCGCCGATCCGCGAGGCGGCGGATCGCCGCGGCGACGTCATCCGGCCCGATCGGCTTCGGATGGATCTCGGTGAACCCCGCGCTGCGCACCCGATCCTCCAACGTCGCATCCGTCGGGTCCGCGAGGCCGACGACGGCGACACCCGCCCAGAGCTGCTCCCGCAGCAGCGCGACGTTCTGGGGATCGAGGAGCGCTCCCGTGATCACGACGACGTCGGGGTGCACGCGGCGCAGCACCCCCCGCACGTCATCGAGCGGAGAGACGAGGTGGGTCTCGACGCCGGACTGCTCGAGCGCGGCGTTGAGCCGCACTGTCGGCTCCACGTCGGTGAGGGTGAGCACGACCTTCATCCCGTCGCCGGCCCGTGCTCGGTGACCGTGCCGCGCAGGATGTCCACCGCGTGATTGACGATGGGCTCGAGGGCGGCGAGGGCGTCGCGAACCCCGCCGAGCGACCCCGGGAGGTTGACGATGAGGGTCCGGTGGCGAACCCCCGATAGCCCGCGCGACAGCGCCGCGCGCGGCTCGCGGGGCAGCGCGACGACCCGCAGCCGCTCCGCGATTCCCGGGGCTTCGCGCTCCAGGACGGCGCGGGTGGCCTCCGGCGTCACGTCCCGCGGCGCCAGACCCGTTCCCCCCGTCGAGAGGACCAGGTCCGCCGCGTCGGCATCGCACCAGGAGATGAGCTGCGCGGCGATCATCGCCGACTCATCGTGGACCATCCTGCGCGCGACGACCGTGTCGCCGCGCGCGGCGGCCCAGGCGACGATCGCATCACCGGACGTATCGGCGCGCTGTCCCCGCGCGCCCGCGTCCGACACGGTCAAGACGGCGATCCGCAGCATCCCGCGAGGAATATGCGTCCCGCACGCGGCGACGGGGAGCCCCTGGGGGCGCGCCGTTACTGCCGCATCAGTACGCGGCGACGACGGTGGTCTTGCGCACGGGCTGCGTGAGCGACGGATGCGACACCTGAACCGTGACGATCTTGTAGTCGACGGTGTCCGTCGTCGCGCCCCCCACGTGCAGGATGATCGTCTGCCGCTTGTACGTCGTCGAGTCCATGGTGATCGTCTGCGTCACCGCCATCGTGTCGATCCCCGCGTAGTTCGGCGTCTGCCGCACGGTATCGATCCGATTCGAGATGAGATCGATCGCCCGCATCTGCGTCGACGTGGCCTTCGTGGTATGCGCGAACAGCGCCAGAAACTTCGTCATCCAGACGAGCGAGCAGGACAGGATCAGAAGGGCGATCACGATCTCGATCAGCGTCATGCCGCGCCGCACGTGCGACGTCGAACGGTTCGGGTGCGACACGGTCAGCCCCCCGGCCTGAGCGCGGCGAACAGCGCCGCGACGTTGAAGTGCGCGGGGTCGCTCTCGTAATACGCCTCGATCGCGTAGATCCCCGTGATCGGGAAGTACGGCGGGGGGTTCTGGATCACGCACTGATCGTACGTGTAGCGCTTGGCGTAGCCGAACCCCGTCGTCGTCCCGTTGCCGCTATTGACCGTCTGCCGCACGCTCTGGATGATGCTGCCCTGGACCCAGAGACAGCCGCGGGCGTAGTTCTGCCCGCTGCAGCTCTGGTCGAGCGGCACGTACCACGGCATCGGGACGGTCGTGCGGTCGGGGTCGCACGCCACGCTCCCCTGGCACAGCCCCTCCGCGCCCCAGGAATGCAGCGCCATCACGGTCGATTGCACGTACAGGTCGCTGGAGCCATTCCGCATCTGCCGGCGGACCGCGGTATCGCCCTGCGGAACGTTGATCCCGTTGTCGAGCGCAAAGATGTTCACGCCCGCCACGATCCCCATCAGGTGCGCGCAGGTCGTGTCCGACGGATTCGTGAGCCGCAGATTATCCACGATCCCGACCGTGCCGTCGGTATACAGCGTGATGTGGCCGTCCATGTTGCCACTCACGGCAACCGACCCGTGCACCGCGACCACTCCGCGGAAATTCGGATTCACCGCCGTGTTGATCGGGTAGAGATAGCCGAAGTCGCGCGGGTGGTTCGTCTTGATCGTGGCGGGGATGCTCCCCGCCAGGGGGGACGTGCTCCAATGTCCCATGGCGCTGTGCAGGCTGTCCGTGAACGTCGTGTCCACGCCGCCGCGCTGATTGTACGTGAGGTGCAGCCCGCCCGAGGTCCAGAAGGTCCCCGTTCGCGCCGGCGGCGCGGGCGTGCCCGGGAAGGGATACAGGGAGTCCCGCTCGACCGCGACCAGATGCGGATCGCCACCGGGATAGCAGCGCGGCGCGAAGCTCGCGTTGGTAATTGGCAACGTGTCGAGGAACCAGACCCACGGATGGTTGCTGGCATCGGAGAACGAGTGCGCGCTCGCGTTCCCCACGAACCGCTGCAGCTCGGCCTTGATGCGCAGCGAGTCGGTCGGCTTCCCCGCGCCCTGCGCGCGCTGCACCTGCAGCGCCACGCTGTCGAGCGTCCTGGCCCACAGATGGAAGTGCGCGTTGTAGGGGACGAACTCCCACTCGAGCTTCCCGTTGTCGTCGGGCGCGAGGTGCCAATCGCCACATGCGTTTCCGTCGTACAGCCGGCTGATCCCGCCGCGGAGATAGCCGACGGCCAGAGAGTCCCGGATCGTCAGCGATGTCCCGGAGGGGCGGCCCATCGAGCGCGTCTTCGGATCCGTGCGGTAGTACCGCAGGTACCCCTCGTTGGCGTCCGTCGAATCGCCATCGCCGTTCGCGTCGTAAGCCACGAATTCGATGCGTGACAGCAGGGCTGACGTCGAGTCCGCCGCCGTATTGGGGCCGAAAAACTCCGTGCCCCCGGCCGCCGCGATCGAGTAGAGCCGCGACAGCGTCGTCGTGTTGGGCAGATTGATGACCTTCTGGTTCGCCCGGATCCCTGCGTAGAACGTGTCCTGGGCCATCCCCGGCGGCGACATCGGCCCGCCACCCGGAGGGATCACGCTGCCGCCGCTGACCTCGGCGTGCTGCGCGGTCCCGACCGAGTCCATGAAATCGGCCTTCTGCGGCGAGCCGCAGACGTGGAGAACGTCATCGGTGAACAAGGGTCCGTTGATCCGATCGTTCGAGCCGAAGCAGATCCCGGCCTCGTTCGTCGAGAAGTACGCGTACCGCGCGAAGACCTGTTGATTGAGCTGGGTCCAGCGAATGAAGGTCCGCTTGGCGGCGGTATCCTTGGCGATCGCGACCAGGGTCGCGAACCGTCCCTGCTGGCGCGTCGCCGCCCCCGTCAATCCCCCGTACAGGTCGTACACGACGCTCGGAACCGTCGCGCCGTCGGCGGCCGAGAGATGGGCGTTGCTCGCGAGCTGCACGTACCCCGACTCCGGCAGCGCGAACGGATTGGTGCTCACGTCGCTGATCCCGAGCTGCAGCGCCGCTTGCGCGGCGTAGCGCAGATCGCGCTCGCGACTGCGGTATCGGGCGACCAGCGAGCTTCCCGCCGTCAGCATGACCGCCGACGCGGCCAGCGCCGACAGCGCGATGGTCAGAATCAGGACCATGAGCAGGGCCGATCCGCGACGGGCGGACGGGGTCGTGCCGTCTCGAGCAGGTGCCGGCGACATGGGAGAGATCCTTTGCATCAGGGCTGCGCCGTCACGCCGAGCTTCTGGACCAGCGACGACAGGCTGGGAGTGCAGTCTTCCGCAGCGATACCGTAGTCGTAGGATCCGCCGGTGAGCCCGGTATCGAACTCGACGTACGGCGGCGTCACGCCTGCAGGAACGGTCATGATGGCATCCCACGTCGTCGTGCCCGCGGGGCGCCGATACACCACGTAGTTCCGAACGTCGTGCGCGCCGGCCGTCTCATCCGGCGACGGGGTCCACGACACCTTCACGGTATCGCCCGCGGTGGGCCCCGTGTAGGCCGTCACGGTAAAGGACGCGACCGGCTGCGGCGGGGCGCCACACTGCGCGACATGCCCCAGTCCCGCGTTCAGGAGCGGGATCAGCTGGCTCGTCGAGCGGAAATGCTGGCGCCGCATCGGATCCTGATAGATGGCCTTGAGCTGGACCGAGATTTCGCTGATCTGGCTCAGCAGCGAATCCGACGCGGTATTCTGCGGCTCGCTGAAATACGCCGGGAGGCGCGCGGCCGCGACCGCCTGCGGCAGCGTCCCGATCGCGGCCGTAAAATACTGAAACACGATGCCCGACTGCGGCAACACCAGGTTGCGCGCGAGCAGGAGCGGGGTGCCCCGATTCACGCGACGCCACAGGACGTACGTGTTGGCGATGGGCGACGACGAGTCGCGCGAGACGTACAGCGAAATCGTCTCCGCGCTGCTCGGGAGTCCCCCCGATTGGTAGTACGCGCTGTCCGGATACGCCACGGCCGACAGCGGGAACGTGATGCGGGTCGCCGGCGTGAGCGACGTGGCGAGCGAATCGGGCACGCTGGGATCGAAGTAGGCGGCCGTCGCCAGCGCCGACGTGTCGCTCGTATACAGCGCCGCGTTGAAGGTCACCGCGAGCGGCGTCGCTTCGACCACCGCCGGCTGGTTGAATGCCGTCCCCGTCCCCGCCAGCCGCAGATCGTGGTCCATGTAGTTGAGGGCGTAGCTGACGCTCTGCTGCGCGTCCAGAAATCCGGCCGTCGTAGCCACCGCCCGCGTCTGGTGCAGAAGGAAGGGCACTGCGACGGCCCCAATGAGCGCCGTGAGCGCCATGGTGACAATGAGCTCGGCCAGCGTAAAGCCGGGCCGTAGCGCCCCAATCCCGGGCAGTCGCGCCCATCGCCGTGTGCGGAGTGGCATACGCCAGTCTAACCTCACGCCCTATGCCATACGGTCGGGTCCGTCTCGCGACCGTACATCCGCACAGAATCACGCCATAATGCCCGAACCCCCGGTCACTCCGGCCGCAAACGAGGGAATGCGGCAGGGATCCCGGGGGTTCGGGGCACTACTCGCGTGTGCCGGCCGCGCACCGCCTCCACACGAACTGTGGGATCAGGGCGACAGAAGCGTGTACAGTGCGGGCACGTTGAAGCGCGGCGATTCGGCTTCGTAATAGGTATTGACCGTAAACGCACCGGTTACCGGGAAGTACGGGGGCGGGTTGGCGATCACGCACTGGTTATAGATGTACTGCACCGCGTAGCCCATCCCGCCGTCGTAGTGCGGCGCCGCGCCGGATGAGTTCACCGTCTGACGGATATTCTGAATGTCGCTGCCGGTGAGCAGCAGGCAACCGCGCGCCCAGGTTCCCCCGCCGCAGTTCGACCCGCTCTGCTCCTGCGGCAGCCACCAGGGCTGCTGCGACAAGGTCTGCGTTGCCGGATCGGCGATGAGCCCCTCGATCCCCCACGCCTGCAGCGCCATCAAGGTCGATTGTATGTACAGATCGCTCGACCCGTTCCGCATTTGGTGCCGGTTGACGGTGTCGCCCTGCGGGACGTTGATCCCGTTGTCGAGCGCCTTGATGTTGAGCGCGGCCACGATCCCCATGACCTGCGAGCAGGTCGTGTCGGCGGAGTTCGTGATGCGCAGATTGTCGAGGATGCCGACCGTCCCGTCGGTGTAGAACGTGACGTTCCCGTCGACGTTGCCGCTGATGCCGACGGTCCCGTGCACCGCGACCACGCCCTTGAAGCTGGGGTTCACGACCGTGTTGATCGGGTACAGGTACTTGTAGGTCTCGGCGTGATTGGTCTGGATGAGGCCCGGAATGCTGCCCGCAAACGGCGATGTCCACCAGTGCCCCATGACGCTGTGGGTGCTGTCCGTAAAGGTCGAATCGACGCCTCCGCGCTCGTAGTAGTACTGAGCTCTGCTGGCGGGAGGGCCGTGTGAGCGCCAGGGCGAACCAGGGGCTCGTTTCAGCTTGATCGTCGTGTCCCGCTCGACCGCCGCCAGATGCGGATCGCCCCCCGGGTAGCAGCGCGGGGCCGCAGACGCCGGGATCCCCGCCTTGAGGGCGCCGCCCGAGTACCACAGCGTATCGAGGAACCAGTACCACGCCGATGGGTTCGGCGATGCCGTCGTCGATCCGTAGTTGGCCGTGCCCATGTGCCGAGTGATTTCAGCTAGAATTACCGTGGAATCGGTCGGCTTCCCCGCGCCCTGCGCGCGCTGGTAGTTGAGGGCCACGGTGTCGACCGTGAGCATCCACGACCGAACGAGCACGGCAAAGGGGAAGAATTCCCATTCCATCTTCCCGTTGTCATCGGGGACGTAGTGCCATTCCCCGCAGTTGTTCTTGTCGTACATGCGCGTCATCCCGCCGCGCAGATAGGACACGGCCGCGGAGTCCTTCATCGCGGCCGACGCGCCGGCCGGCAGGCCCATTGTGCGCGTGGTCGGGTCGGTGATGTAATACCGCAGGTATCCCTCGTTCGCGTCGATCGAGTCGCCGTCCGCGTTCGCGTCATACGCCACGAACTCGATCCGCGACTTCACCTCGTCCGTCGAGTCGGTTGCCGCGTTCGGCGACTGGAACAATGTCCCGCCGGTCGCGGCCAGGGAGAAGAGCTGCGCCAGCTTCCCGTTCGTCGGCAGCGGAATCGCCTTCTGGTTGGTCTTGTAGCCCTTGTAAAAGGTGTCCGCGTTGAGCTTGGGCGGCGTGCCGCTGAACGCCCCGGAGCCGCCGACCGTGAGCGTCCCCCCGATCCAGACGGAGTCCATGAAGTCGGCCGTCAGCGCGGGCTTCGAGCCGTCCTGCACGCACAGATCGTCCGCCGTATAGAACCAGCCCCCGGCGCGGAAATTGGAGCCGCGGCAGATCCCGGCCTCGCTCTCGGAGAAGTACGCGTACTGCGCGAAATTGGTCTGATTGAGCTGCACCCAACGGACGAATTGCCGCTTCGCGCCGGTGTCCTTGGCGACCGCAACGATCGTCGCAAAGCGCCCGTGCGCCCGCGTCGCGGCGCCGGTCGGTCCGACGTACAGATCGTAGACCAGATTCGGCACGCGGCTGCCATCCGCTCCGGTCAGCACCGCGTTGCTGGCGACCTGGGTGTACCCGGTCGTCGGCAGCGCGAAGGGATCGTTGTTCACGTAGCTGATCCCCCACTGCAGCGCGGCGTCCGCGCCGTAGCGCAGGTCGCGCTCCTTGAGGTGATAGCGCTGCACGAGGCTCGCGCCCGAGGTCATGAGCACCGCCGCGCCCGCGAGTCCCGCGAGCGCCATGGTGATCACGAGCACGAGGAATATGGCCGCGCCCTTGCGGGCCTGGAGCGACAGCTTGAGTGACATACGCATGACCGCTCTTCGTCAGGGAAGGGGTTTGACGCTGGTGATCGTCGTCGTGGTGATGGAGGAGAAGCTCGGACTGCAATCCTCCGCCGCCACGGCGTAGTCGTACTTGGTTCCGCTGCCGAGTAGTCCGCGATCCACCGCGGACGTATCCGATGCGCCGACCGGCACGCTGAGCACCGCGTTCCATATCGTGCTGGGCTGCGTCCGCCGGAAGATTACGTACTCCTGGATATCCTTGGCGCCCCCCGTTTCATCGGTGGATCGGGCCCAGTGGATGTGCACACTGTCGCCGGTGGGCTTCGCCGTTGCCGACACGCTCGTCGGCGCCACGGGGCCACCGTTGCACTGGGAGATGTGCGCCATGCCGGCATTGAGGAGAGGGACCATCTCGCTGACCGACCGGAAGTGTTTCTTCCCGATCCGATCCTGCGAGACCGCTTTGAGCTGGACCGACACCTGGCTGATCGCCGCCAGCATCGTATCGGCCGTCGTCTTCGTGTTTCCCGCGGCGTACGAGAAGGTCCAGGGGAAGCCGTTCCAGCCCGACGGCACCAGCGAATCGAGATGATTCGTATCCGCCGCGCTGAAGTACGGCGTCGGAACGAAATATTGAAAGGTGGAGGACGTGTCGAGCCCGCGCGCGAGCATCGTCGCCGCCGCCGTATTCACCTTGCGCCAGAGAGCGTACGTGTTCGCCAGCGCGCCCACCGACGTGTCGCGCGCGAAATAGAAGACGATCGTTTGCGCGCTGGCCTTGAGCCCGGCCGACGCGTAATAGTCCAGCGTGGGATACGTGGTGCTCCCCGAGTACAGCGGAGAGAGCGGAAGCGAGATCGCCTGCGTGCTGTCGAGCGATGTCGTGAGCGCGGCACCAAGGCTCGGGTCATAGTACGCCGCGGTCAGCAGGCCAAGGGTGTCGGTGGAGTCCGCCGTCGCGAGATTCGCGTTGAAAGCGAGCTCCCTGAGCTGCGCCTCCACCATGACGGGCTGATTCGTCCCGGTCCCCACTCCGGCCACCCGCAAATCGTGGTCGAGCGAGTTGAGGGCGAAGGCGACGCTCTGCTGGGCGTCGAGCATGCCCATCGTCGCTCCGACCGATTTGGTCTCCTTGATGAAGAAGGGGACCGCAACGGACCCTATGACGGCCGTCATGACGACGGCGATCAGCAGCTCCGTGAGCGTGAACCCGCGCGCGCGTTGGGGCATATGGCTCCCGGCGCCCTAGTGCCCGGCCACGATCGTGGTCTTCTCGATGGGCTGCGCGAGCGAGCCCTGCGCCACCTTCACCGTCACGGTCTTGAAGTCGACGGTGTCGGTCAGGCCACCGCCGGTATGCGTCAGATACGTCGTTCGCGTATACGTCGTGGAGTCGATCGTGACCGATTGCGTGATCCCGCCGGCCGACCCCATCGAGTCAATCGCGGAGTAGCTCGGCTGCCGCGTGATCGAGTCGAGCCTGTTCGAGATTAGGTCCAGGGCGCGCTGCTGGTTCGACACACCCTTGGTCGCGTGGCTGAACGTCCCGATGAAGCGCGCCATCCCCACGAGCGCGCTCGACAGGATCACGAGCGCGATCATGACCTCGATCAGGGTGAGCCCGCGCCGCCCGCGCCGCATGCGCCGCATGCGCCGCGTCTCCCCCGTCAACCGCCCCCGGCGGTGCATTAGAAGCCCGCCCGCGTCCATACGGCCGCCAGGTACTTGTATTCGTCGACGTGCCCCGTGCCCTGCAGCACGCACACCGCGCGCGCGTCGGCCGAATAGCCGCGCTTGGAGGTCAGGTAGATCTCCCCGTCGCTGCTGGCCGCGCCGTCGCCACGGAAGACGAACGCCGGACCCGAGCTCGTCGTGCCGCCAACGCTCGCCGTCAGGCTCGAGCCGTTCAGTCCGGGCTTCGTCACCGTGGCCGAACAGCCCGAAATCGTCAGCCCCACGCTCGGCTGGTAGAACCGCGCACCGTATTGCAGACCGATCACCGTACGCCTCTCCCCGGTATCCCAGCTGAGATTGTCATTGTTGTCCTCGATCACCCACAATTGACTGGCGCTCTTGTAGCTCACGATCACGTTGTGCTGCTTGCTCACCGCAAGGGCCTGGGCCCGCTGGATCCCCGAGCGCACCGCCGCCACGTTCTGGTTCATCTGGTAGCCGACGTAGTTCACGTGCGGGATCGCCATCGCCGCGATAATCCCCGCGATGACGATCACGAGTATCAACTCGATGAGCGTGACGCCGCTCCGATGTCCCATCCGCTGTCCCGTCCGCCGACTCTTCACCGCTCACCTCGCGCCGCCGACCACGCGGCTGTCAGACATCACATTGTGACGCCGTGATGCCACTCCTGAATCGTGTAGCAGACTCGACCACGCGACTGTCATGCGCTGCGCCGCCCCCGTCACAGCGTGCGACATCCGGCTGCCCGCGAGCACAGCGGTGACGGACAGAGTGACCGATACGCCGCAACGAACGGGGGAGCCACGGGGACCGCGTACCCACTATACCAGTGGCTAGACGAGCAGCACTCTCGGAGCGTTACCGGTGCGGGTCCGGCCCGCGCCGTCCAGCCAAAACGCACCCGGCTCCGACGCCAATCATTTCAGCGTCTGCACGACCTCGGCGATCTCCGCCGCATGACCGTCGGCCTTCACCTTCGGGTAGACCTTCGCCACCCGCCCCGCCCGGTCGATGAGGAAGGTCATCCGGCTGGTGCCCCAGAGGAGCTTCCCATACAGCGATTTCTCGTTCCACGCGCCGTAGGCGGATGCGATCGCGTGGTCGACATCGGCCAGGAGCGTAAACGGAAGCTGGAACTTCGTCTTGAACCGTTGGTGCGATGCGACGTCGTCGGGGCTCACGCCAAGGATGACCGCATCCATCGCCTCGAAGCGCGGGAAGGCGTCGCGCAGCTGGCACGCCTCGGTGGTGCACCCCGGCGTGTCGTCCTTCGGGTAGAAATAGAGCACCACTTTCTTCCCGCGCAGGTCGTGCAGGGACAGCTGCGTGCCCGTATCCGTCGTGACCGTGAAATCCGGCGCGAGCTCCCCTTCCGGCGGCGGCCCTTCCCGTCCCTGACCCGGCGTCATGCGAGCGATTCTCCTCCCATCAGCGCGGCCATGATCGCTTTCTGTATGTGGAGGCGATTCTCCGCCTCATCCCACACCCGGCTCTGCGATCCGTCGATCACCTCGGCCGCCACCTCTTCCCCGCGATGCGCCGGGAGACAGTGCAGGAAGATCGCCCCCGGCACGGCCAGACGCATGAGCGCCGCATCCACCGTGAATCCGCGAAAAGCCCGCTCGCGCGCCGCCTGCTCCTCCTCCTGCCCCATCGAGGCCCACACATCCGTCGTCACGACATCCGCGCTCGCCACGGCCTCGCGGGGGTCGCGGACGACCCGCACCGAGCTCGTGGAACGCGCGCGCTCGAGGATCCCGACATCGGGATCGTACCCCGCCGGACACGCGAGCACGAGCTCGAACCCGAGCCGGTACGCCGCGTTGATCCACGAGTTCGCCATGTTGTT
>PLLD01000031.1 GCA_003141205.1 Gemmatimonadota bacterium | reverse complement strand
CCAGCGTTCTGATAAAGCGTTCGCGAATCAGGTAGTCGCTATCGATCGCAGCACTGCTCGATGCGATCTGCCGCACCGTCTCGAGAAAGTCGCCTTCCGTCGCGATCCATAGGTCGGTCTTCGCCTGAGAAAGGTCACCGGGTACGTCTGCGCGCTGGAAGAGAGCCCGCTTGATGTTCGTCAACAGTGCTGAGGCCGCGAGCTCGGTACCATTGACGAGGTACTGAATGTTTTCGACCAGTCGTCCTTGGTGTTCCGCTCCCGGCGTCGTAAAGACCGGGAACGCAGACTCTACCCATGCTCGGGCCTTCATGTTGTCCATGTCGTACCCGAACGCGTGAACGCGACCTGCTCCGCCACTTAGCGCGCGGGCACGCTGGCTTTGAAACCATTCTACAGTTGCCGCCGGTCGGCGATGGGTCGCTGGAACACGAAACGTCAGCCCGAGCCAATCGCGCCAGTTGATACCGCCGGGCTGACCATGGACGGGGAGCCATAGATTAGGCGTGCGAGCGCTCGCACGGTAGGGCGAAAGGGGATGTTGCCAACCGTCATACTGCACTCCGTAGTTCCGCATACGAAAGGCAACGACGGTGCGGTCGTCCGGCCTGCCAGTCAGATCACACTCGCCGGTGTCGCCGAACTCCAGCCGGATTCGACGCGGCAGGCCAAAATACACTTGAAGCGGATGGCCGTCGCTGGGCGATGTGGCGCCGCCCGTCGCGGGATCGGAGACACGGGTCGGATGTAACCACGGGAACACGTCATCGGTTGCGTTGTCCGGCCGTCGTGCATTCCATTGTATCCGAGTCTCGACGTTCGCCCATAGCATATGCCAAAGTGTGTAATTGTCGAGTCGCGGATCGACCAGAGTCGTGAGCGGACCGCCGCCGCGCAGCGACGTGCGGTGTCCCTGCCCGCCCGATGGCGCGTACGTCTGCATCGTGAGCAGTGCCATCGCCGCCGCAGGGCGGCCCATGCGCGACACACGACCACGCTTGACGAACAGATCCGTATTGAGGCGCACAGTCTGATCCCCCGGTGCATTGAGGAGGATCTGCTCTATCGGAGTCGGCTTGATGTCGGCAAAGTCCTGAGTGGAAAAATCCTGAAAGAAGCGTGGTCCGTCACCGTCGAGATTGAAGGCAGGGGGTAGCGCATCAAACGCCTTCAGGAGCTCGCTGGGACTAGGGGGCGTCATCCAATGCGTTAGCCATTCCTCCTCGTTCGCCGGAAGCAATGCGGCCGTGAGAAGCCCGATCAGGAACTCCTGGAGCGCGCCATCAAAGTCGGGGCGGGGCGCAGCGAGCGCGACCACAGGGTCGTCTGCGACGCCATTTGTCAGCGCAGACGGTGAGCTCCACTCAAATCGCCCGCTACGTGTTCGCCACGGAATCCATGGTTCTCGCCGGAGATCGTATGTCATCGGATGTCAATAGGAACGATATGAAAACGAGGGAAACGGGCGCACTCTGACATCACTCATATGCAAGACCATCTGCATCCGTATAGCGTACATTGATGGTCCGGCCAGTTGTCGGACTTGTCAGCCTCCCTCGCATATCGCCTGGCGTTTGCTGGACCAACGGCAGCACCGGAATGTCTTGCTCGTACCGGCCCCATGCCGCACGGACAGTCGCTATTGCTCTGGCATACGCCGGCTCCGCAGCCGCGGCCGCCGGAATCTTCCGAGTCGATACTCGAACTTCCGAAAGAGCCCAAGCCCTCCAGGCAGCCATATGCCGGCCGCGCTGAAACCAAGGTTCTAATCCGACGTCGGGGTTCAGTCGAGCCAAGCGAATAACCGTTTGTGGGTCTCCGAGCCGCGTCAGGATACGCAGTTCATCCACCCACTGCTGGGCGCCGCCATGATAGCCTCCAGCCAACTTAAGTGTCGTATAGATCGCCGTCGCAGCGTCGGCGTTCGCCTTGCCGCGAGCCAACTGCTCGGCGCGCTCCAGCGCAGGCGGCGTATCGGCGCCCTCGTACACGCCTTCCACCATGGCGCGTATCCCATCCGGTGTTTCGATCCCACCAACATCCGCCAGCATCCTCGCCGTCCGCCAAAGGATCCCCCAATCTGCATACACCTTGGCGGTGCCGGGCAGCAGGGCAGTGATCCAGTCGTCTTCCGGCTCAGCATTTACCGGCGGTGCCAGCACGACGAGCACGCGTTCCACGCCTGCCGGCCGTGTTCGGTCACGCGACGGATGTCGCCACAACCGCCCTGCCCGCTGAATCAGTAGATCGATCGGGGCAAGATCGCTGACCATGGCGTCGAAATCGAGATCAAGAGACTGCTCCACTACCTGCGTGGCCACCAATACCTTTCCGCGCCGGTCGGTCGCCGACGCACCCTTGCCGAACGACGCCAATACCTCCTGCTCCCGTAATTGACGGTCGCCCTGTGCGAAACGCGCGTGGAAGACGATCGGTGCGAGACCGCGCTGCCGAAGATCTGTGGCCGCCTTCAAGCAGTCATTGACGGTATTGCGGATCCACACGACAGCTGCATCACATGCGGCCATTTTCACAATGTGCTCGACGGCATCCGCCTCACAATGTACCAGTCGAGCGCTGACCGTCCGGCGCGACCAGGGCGCGGCCCGTAACGGCGTTTCACGCACCGACGGTTCACCAGCCGCGACGACGGTACCGAGTGGGTAGCTAGTCGATGAGACAAGGCGCGGTGTCACGACTGACCATCCTGCGCCGCCACGCGGTTGACCGCCGTCCAACCCATCCTTCCATGCCACGACCAAATTGTTGCGCTGCCGCTGCGTCAAGGTGGCGGAAAGCACGATGGCGCATCCGCCGAGCGCCGCCTGAAACCGCAGCAGGTCCTTCACCTCAGTGTTCATGTAGGCGTCGTAGGCATGGGCCTCGTCAACGATCAAGACCTTGTCGGCCAGAGCAAAAAGGCGCACCGTGTTAAAGCGGCTTGGCAGAATGCCCAGTAACGCCTGATCCACCGTCCCCGCGCCGATGTCCGCCAGCAAGGCGGTGCGGCGATCATGCGCGAGGAACGCGGCACACGCCACGCCAGAGGCGACGTCGCCGTCATCGCTCGGCTCCATTCCGCCGTCTGCCGCGAATTCTCCTGCACCGCCAAGGATGCTCGCCCGAAATCGTTCGTGCAGGCTCGCTTGACCGTGCGCCAGAATCAGTGACGGTCGGCCTGCATCGTCGCCTTCGCCAAACAGGGCATCCAGAGCGTCAGCCTGCCGCCCATACATGGCGTTAGCAGTCGCCTGCGTAGGCATGGCCCAATAGGCGCCAGCAGCTCGGCCATCAGCCATGAGGCGATGGACTAACATCTGTGCCGCCTCCGTCTTGCCGGCGCCCGTAACATCCTCGAGGATAACCAGCACCGACCCCTCCGAAAGAGAGACCGTGGACGCCCACTCTTGCGCCGGCGATGACGAGGAAACTCCCGTCAAGGTGGCAAAGCTGCGCAACGGCGCCGAACGTGGAGTCACGAGCCCCGCCTCCCGGACAGCACGCGCCGCGTTGCCCCGAGCGCGATCCCAATATGCGCTCAGGCCATCCTCGGAATCGGGGGCAACATAGGGGAACCACTTCTCCTCATTCGACCCAATCCAGTCTGCCACGGTAGCGAGCCCTGCGAGCCACCAAGTCACTATCTGTGCTGCCTCCCGCCGTGGACCGGCACGCATGATCGGGGCCGGGTGCAGCAGGGAGATAACATCATCCGCGCAGCGAATGGCCATCCGACTTCCTATGCCGCCGAAAACGCGCTCCATAGATCGCTCGCCCGCTGTGACACTTACGATGGGCCGGCCATGGTGCCCAAATACCGCAAGCGCTAGATCGTCAAGGGCCAATTTGCCGCTTGGCCAGAGGTGATCGCCGCACATGGGGGCGAGTGCGCCGTGCCAGAGCGTATACCCATCGTCGGTGTGGGGAGTCGAGACGAAGCGCGTCGGGTCGTCGCACGGGCCGAGGACCGATGGCCAGCAGATCGGCGCCTTCCCCTGAAATGCCGGCGTGAATTTCCCGATATCGTGCAAAGCAATAAGCGCCACGAGCAGTCGCTGCGCCTCGTCCGGCGTCAGGCCAAGCAGCCTGGCAGCGCGCGCGCGGGCAAGCGGACGGGCGGTGAGGATTGCATCGGCCGTCGCCGCCACGTCCAAAAGGTGGTAGGCAACCGGATGAAAGAGCACGCCGCTATCCTGCTGCGGCCTCGCTTTTCCCCAAAAGGTCAAGTAGTCGGCGGTCGAAGACATTGACTCCCATTGGGGAGGGGATTTCACGTGCGAGCCGTGCACCCCCAATCTATGTCAACCATCTGGCAACGGCATCCCGGTACGCCTCTCCGGCGTCGCACCGGGCGACATTCACCGTTGCTCGCTCAATTCGACTGCCGCCCCCACATAAGACATCAAGGCGCCCGGTACCGGGTCGCTCGCGAACATGAGCCGCACGACGTTTTCGGCGACCGACGGCCTGAGGTTGCACGCGGCCAGATAGTGCCTACCCCGGTCCCATCTCCACTTCCACCTCGTGCACGCGGGCGTCGTCCACCAAATGGATGACCCCGCCCAGCACCATCGCGCCATCCACGATCACGACCCGCACGCCGCGCTCGACGTGGGCCTCGTTGCGTACCACGATGTGATAGTCCGCCGAGCGGTAGCGGTACCGGATCTCGAACCCATCCCACGCCGCCGGGATGCAGGGCGCGATGCGCAGCGTGTCCCCCCGCTTCGTGAACCCGAGGATCGCCTCGAGCCCGACGCGGTACATCCACGCGGCGGAGCCCGTATACCAGGTCCATCCCCCGCGCCCCACGTGCCCGCTCGCGCTGTAGATATCGGCCGCGACGACGTACGGCTCGACCTTGTATCGCGCCACATCCGCCGCGGTCCGCGTTCGCGTCAGCGGGTTCGCCATCTGGAACAGATCGAAGGCGCGCCCCCCATGCCCGAGCTGCGCCTGCGCGAGCACGGTCCACAGGGCGGCGTGCGTATACTGTGCACCGTTCTCGCGGACGCCGGGCACGTACCCCTTGATGTACCCGGGGTCGTGCGTCGAGGTGTCGAACGGCGGCGTGAGCAATAGGATGATCCGCGCATCCTCGCGCACGAGGAACTCGTCGACCGCGGCCATCGCCCGCTCCGCCCGAGCCGGATTGCCCGCGCCCGAGATCACGCTCCAGCTTTGCGCGATCGAATCGATCGTGCACTCGCCGCTGACCGCGCTGCCGAGTGGCGTGCCATCATCGAAATACGCGCGGCGATACCATCCGCCGTCCCAGCACTCGCGTTCGACCGCGGCGACGTACGCGTCCGCCCGGGCCCGCAGGTCCGCCGCCACCGGCCCCTCTCCCCGCGCCTCCACCCACCCCGCGAAGCGCCGCAACGTGGCGGCGAGGAACCACCCCATCCACACGCTCTCCCCCCGCCCCTCGATTCCGATGCGATTGAAGCCGTCGTTCCAGTCGCCGCACCCGATGAGGGGGACGCCATGCACCCCCACCGTCGACGCCCGGCGCAATGCGCGCAGGCAGTGCTCGTACACGGTCGCGGTCTCGTCCGATACCTCGGGCCGCTCGTAGGCCTCGACTTCGTCCGGCGCGAGGGGACGCATCCGCAGGAAGGGAGTGCGCTCGTCCAGCACGGATGTATCGCCCGTCACCGACACGTAGTGGTCCGCGACGAACGCGAGCCACACGAGATCGTCGGAGAAGCGCGTCCGGATCCCGCGCCCGGTATCGGGGTGCCACCAATGCTGGACATCCCCTTCGGCGAATTGGCGTCCGGCCGAGCGCAGGATATGCTCCCGCGCGAGCCCCGGCTCGGCGTACACGAGCGCCATCGCGTCCTGCAGCTGGTCGCGGAAACCGTACGCGCCCCCGGACTGATACAGCGCCGAGCGTCCCCACATGCGGCACGCGAGCGCCTGATACATCAGCCAGCCGTTCAGCATGGCGTCGAGCTCGGGCACCGGCGTGCGCACCGTCACCGCCGCGAGTCGCTGCCGCCACTCGGCGCGCGTGGCCGCGAGTGCGGCCTCGGCTGCCGGGACGGTGCGATAGGCGTCCACGAGAGCGCGCGCGGCCCCGGCTCCTGCGGCGGCGCCCAGCAGCCACACGACCGTCTGCCTCTCGCCCGGCCCCAGCGCGATCACGGTCTGCAATGCCGCGCACGGATCCAGCCCGGCGCCCGTCGCTTCGGTCAGGAAGGCGCGCTGCAATCCCGCCGGGCTCGCGCGGTCCCCGTTGCGCCCAAGGAACTCGCTCCGGTCGGCCGTGAATCCCGCGAGCGGCGCCGACAGCGCGCTGAAGGCCACGCGGTCCGCGAACGTCGCCTCGGACGGATTCGTCGCGAACATCGACTCCGACTCCCGATCGAAGACCGTGGAGACGTGATCCGCGCTCCGCTCGCGGTCGATGCCAAGCGTCCACTCCGCGTACGCCGTCACGGTGACCCGCCGCGGCGCCGTCGTGTCGTTGG
The DNA here is from genome assembly GCA_003141205.1 of Gemmatimonadota bacterium. Lineage (GTDB taxonomy): Bacteria > Gemmatimonadota > Gemmatimonadetes > Gemmatimonadales > Gemmatimonadaceae > FEN-1251. The sequence goes on along the minus strand of PLLD01000031.1, from coordinate 5,344 downwards.
CGAGCGTGAGGACCGCCAGCCGGACCGGATCGTCGGGCGCCATCCCGACGACGAGCGTCGACGTGATCCCGGCGTGCGTGTGCTCGAAGGTCGATGCGCCCGGCTCGTGGCGCACGATGTACGGCGTGGCGTGCCGCACGGGCAGCGGCGTGGGGCTCCAGACCTCGCCCGTCTCATCATCGCGCAGGTACATCGTCTCGGAGCAGGGGTCCCCGACCGGGTCGTTGTGCCACGGAGTCAACCGGAAGAACTGGCTGTTCTCCACGAACGTGCAGGCGCTGCCGCTCTCGGAGATGAGACACCCGGCCCGCGCGTTCGCGAGGACGTTGATCCACGGCGCTGGCGTCGTGATGTCCCCCGAGAGACAGATCTCGTACGCGCCATCGCCGAGGAGACGACCCACACCATTGGGATAGGCGGCCACCGCGGCGGCGTCCACTTCGCCGCTCCGCGCTGCGTCGTCCTCCAATCGGCCCTTCGCGGCCGCGACCGCCAGGGTCCCCAGACTCACGGCGCCGGCGCCCTGCCGCACCGGCTCGAAGAACGGGCCGCGGACGAGGACGGATTCCGGCACCTCGAACATCTCGGCGAGACGACGTCCGTCGCACAGCGCACGCACGCGCGCCGTCGCGCGTATGACCTCCGCGTTCTCGGGCGGAACGAGATCGAGGCGCAGCAGGAGCACGCCGCCCGGCCGGTCGAGCATCGCGGCCTCGCTCGATGCCAGGACCGCCACGCGCACGGCATCCTCGACCTCGCGCAGGTAGCTCGGCGGATCCGTGCAGAGGATCACGAGATCGACGACGAGGCCGCGATAGCGCCAGTACTGGTGTGCCGCGAGCAGCTCACGAATCGCCGGCAGCCCCGCCGTCGTATCGATCTCGGCGAGGACGATCGGGGAATCGCCCGATATCCCGTGCGCCCAGAGGGCATCCTGGCCCCGCCGCACCGCCTGCCGCTCGTGCGCCGGCGCGCGAAAGGCGGAGACCGGGAACAGGATGGCACCGGCGATATCCTGGTAGAGCGCCGCATCGGTGGGCGCGATCGCCAGCTCGCGGAGCGACACCTGCGCGTGCATCCAGGACAGGTCGAGCGCGCGTTGCGCGCTGTACGGATCGTTGTACCGGTCGGCCAGCTCCAGCGCCCGCTCGCGGTCGTCGGCCACGAGCGTCGTGAACGTCACCCGGGCCGATTGTCCCGGCAGGATCCGCACCCGCGCGCGGAGGGCGACGATGGGATCCAGCACCGCGCCCGTCGTCCCCGACAGGACACCGTCCGCGGCGTCATCCAGCGCGGCGGGGCGGCGCACGCTGCGCGCGCGCCCCAGGAAGAGCGCGCGATCTGTCTCGCACGTCACCGGTCCGATGACCTCGCGTCCGACCGCCGCGACGTGAACGGCCCACCGGCGAGCCTCGGCGGATGACCGGGGGCGGCGACTCGCCAGGATCGCGGCGTGCGCTCCGTCCCATTCCGTCTCGACGAAGAGATTGAGAAATGCCGGATGCGAGCGGTCGGCGTCGAGCGATCCGAGCACGACTTCCGCGTAGCTCGTGAGCTCGAGATCCCGCGCCGTCGAGCCATGATTGGTCAGCGTGACGCGCCGCACTTCGGCCGCGTCGTCCGGTACGACGGCGACCTCCAGGAGCGTCTCGATGTCGCCGTCGCGGCGCTGAAAGGTCGCGCGATCGGAGGCGAAGGTGACCCGATACCAGTCCGGCTCGGCGCCGGTGGGCTGGTAGGCCGCCGACCAGACACGGCCGAGCCGGCGCACGCGGCCGTCGGCCCGCGCCGCGACGGCGGATGCCGTCGCCATCGGCGTCACATCCTTGACGTAGCACCACTGCCCCGTCGCATCGAGCGTTCCATCGGCGCGCCACCGCGTCACGGCGATGGCATCGTCGGCGCCCGATGCGAAGCGGCTGTATCCGCCGCCGCCGTTCGTGATCATGACCGAATACGGCACGCTGCCGAGGAGCGCGACCTTGGGTTCCGGGGTATCGGCCGTCTCGACCGCGCGGGCGGCCGGCTTGACGCTCGCCGGCGCGCCGCGCCGCGACTTCTCCTCCACCTCTCCGGTCTGCGCCTCCTGCAGCAGCAGCCGGCGCGGCACCCGCTCGCAGAGAAGCAGCTCGGCCGAGCGCACGATCGGGTCGCCATGGAACCGTCGCCACCACACACCGCGCGTGAGCGCGTTGGTCAGCGCGACGAGGCTCATGCCGATGTGGTGCGCCATGTACGCGCCGATGACGGCGGAGCGCTCCGTCGGAGCCGTTCGCGTGTAATCCACCGCGTCGCGAAACCCGAAGGGACCCAGCGCACCCGCGGCCTCGAGCGCCGCGAGGTTGCGCATCGATTCGTGCGGATCGACCAGCAGGCCGAGGAGCGTCGCGTACGGCGCGACGACGAGATCCTTGCTCAGGCCGCGCTTGAGGGCGAGACCCGGCACGCCGAAGGCGCGGTACTGATAGACCTGGTTGCGGTCGCGGACGTTGTAGGCGGACTCCGAGAATCCCCAGGGCACGCCGCGCTCACGGCCGTAGGCGATCTGGCGGCGCAGGGCGGCGTGGTACGTCTGGTCGAGCAGCGTGAAGGGAAAGGACTGCATGATGAGGACCGGCATGAGGTACTCGAACATGCTGCCGCTCCACGAGATCAGGGCGGCGTCCCCCCCCGCAGACGTCGCCGTGAGGGAGCGCCCGAGATAGAACCAGTGCTCCACCGGAACGTCGTTCTTCGCGATGGCGAAGTAGCTGGCCAGGCGCGCCTCCGACGCGAGGAGATCGTAGTACGTGCCGTCGAGCGTCTCGCTGGGGACGTGATAGCCGATGCCCAACAGCTTGCGGCGCTCATCGTACAGAAAGCGGAAGTCCATCTCCATCGCGTACGCGTCCGCGCGCGCAGCGAGCGCCTCCAGCCGCGCGACCTGCTCCGCCGCGTACCCCGAGGTGGCGGCGGCCGCGCGCAACGTGGGCACGGAACCCGACGCCGACACCCCGGCGGCGCTGAGCTCGACGGCGTAACGATCGAGGAGGGTCCGGCCCCACGTGAGCCAGTTCGACTCGCGCACGGCGGCGGTCGCCCGGTCCTGCAGGACTCGCTCCGCGGCGCGCAATCGGTCGGCGAGGACCTGCACGGCGTCGATGGCCGGCGGTTCCGTGGCGGCCTGCGCCAGAGAGGCGATGACGGAGCGGATCCGCTCCGCGGACTCGAGCACGGCCTGCCACTCGGTCGGATTCTCGATGGCGCCGGAGGACGCGAGTCCGCGCAGCTCCTCGGCCGCCATCCCGAGCCCCTCCCGGAGCGCCGCCCACACGCGAGGACTGAAGAGCGGCTCGTCGGGGAGCGCGAGGCACGCCTGCTTCAGCGCGATGAGATGACCGGCCAGATTCCCGCTATCGACCGTCGACACGTACTCCGGCGGGAGGACGCCGAGCGTCCGAAGGTCGTACCAATTGAAGAAATGGCCGCGCACGCGCGGCAATTGCTCGAGGGTCCGGAAGATGAGCTCCAGGCGCTCGATGACCATCCCGCTCGGCAGGAAGCCGAGATCGCATGCGCTCAGCGTACCCAGCAACTGCAGCCCGATGTTGGTCGGCGACGTCCGCATGGCGACCTGCGCCGCGGGCGCCTCCTGATAGTTGTCGGGCGCCAGCCAATGCGTCGTACTCGTGACGTAGCGATCGAAATAGTGCCAGTGCAGCAAGGCGTAGCGCAGTGCCGTCACGGCCTCCGCCTCGCTCAGCACGAGCTCGCGATGCACGACCGGCGCGCTCAACGCGATGGCGATCATCGGGCTCCCGAGCCAGAGCGCGATGAGGACCGTCGCCACGGCGGACGCATTCGTGTGGGTGCGCACGTCGTGCGCGATGACGGCCACGGCGATCAGCACCACGACCCCGACCGCCGGTCCCATGCGCCGCCAGACCTCCCCCGGCGAGCGGTGACCGAGGTAGCGCTCGACCTGGGACGCCGTCTGCCACTCGAGGAGACGGCGATGCGTGACGATGAGCCGCCACAGCGTGCGCCCGATGGCGTCGGCCGACACGACGGCCTGGTGCGGGAGAAATACCACTGCCAGCGTGAACTGCTGGAGGTACACGACGGCATCTCGTGCGACCGCCCGGTAGTACGCCCGCCACGATTTTCCCCGCGGTACGTTGACGATCGCGAGCGTGGTGGCGAATGCCCACGGCGCGATCAGTCCGAGGAGAACGAGGGCCGTCCAGAGCAGCGGCGAGCCAGGCAACACGGTCCACCCGAGCACGAGCAGCGCGAGCTGGGCGATCTCGACGACGCTGCGGCGCAGGTTGTCGAAGATCTTCCATTGCGAGATCGCCGACAGCCGATTGCGCTCGGGCCCGTCCGGACCGGGGACCGTCCTCCCGAGCCAGCGCAGGAGTTGCCAGTCCCCGCGGATCCAGCGGTGCTTGCGGCGCGTGAAGGTGAGGTAGCGCGTCGGGTAGTCGTCGTAGAACTCGACGTCGGTCGCGAGCGCCGCGCGCGCGTATGCTCCCTCGATCAGGTCGTGGCTGAGGAGCGTGTTCTCCGGGAACCGGCCGTGCGTGGCCCCCTCGAAGGCGTCGACGTCGTAGATCCCCTTGCCCGTGAAGCTCCCCTCGCCGAAGAGATCCTGGTAGACGTCGGAGACGGCGGTGGTATAGGGGTCGACGCCGGGGTGCCCGGAATGGATCGATGCGAAGATCGATCGATTGGCGCTCGGCAGGGAGACGGCGACGCGCGGCTGCAGGATGCCGTAGCCCCGGACGACGCGGCCGCTCGCGGGATCGTAGACCGCGCGGTTGAGCGGGTGCCGCATCGCGCCGACGAGGGCCGCGGCAGCGCCGCGCGGGAGGACCGTGTCGGAATCCAGGGTGATGACGTAGCGGATGTCGGCGAGTGATGCCGGATTGCCGGCAATCGTCGCGAACGCGTCCCGCGCGCCGCCGCGAAGATACCGATTGAACTCCGCGAGCTTCCCCCGCTTGCGNNGCTTGCGCTCCCAGCCCATCCAGACACCCTGGCGCGCGTTCCAGCGTCGCGAACGGTGGAACAGGAGAAAGGGATCGCCGGCCGCGAGGGGCGTGCCCGACCGATATCGGGTGTTCAGCGCATCGATCCCGCCGCGGGCGGCGTCCAGAATGGCCGCGTCCCCCTCGCGGACCTCGGTGGGCGAGTCGGTGAAGTCGCTGAGGAGCGCGAAGTACAGGTGGGAGCCGCGATTGGCCAGGTACTGCACTTCGAGATGCTCGAGGGCATCCTTGACGGCATCGACGGTGCCCAGAAGGATCGGCACTACGATGGCGGTGCGCGCCGTCGCGGGAATGCCCGCCGTCTCGAAGTCGAG
>PLLD01000091.1 GCA_003141205.1 Gemmatimonadota bacterium | reverse complement strand
CCCGTATGCCGGAGACACCGATCATGAGCCCGTCAGACACGGCATGCCCCCACGCAAGCGCCCTCGTTCCCCGGTTCGATTCCGCCGGGGAAAGATCGTTCCCTCAGGCTGATTGCGTGAGCCCCGCGCGCTACCCGGCGCGCTGGCGTATCTCCGCGGAATGCGGCGGCGTCGGCATGTTCCGCGGCGAGGTCCCGACGCTCATGAGCTCCGACGTGCCGGGTGCCGCCTGCGGCAGGGCGATCGCACCCTTTCGGACGGCTGCCGCGAACGCCGCGACGATCTCGGGATCGAATTGCGTCCCCGAACAGCGCTGAAATTCGGCGAGCGTCGCCTCCATCGACATCCGTCCGCCGCGCCGATAGACGCGGCCACTCGTCATCGCGTCGAACGAATCCGCCACCGCCGCGATGCGCGCTTCAAGCGGGATGGCCGTCCCGAGCAGGCCGTCCGGCATGCCGCGCCCGTCCACGCGCTCGTGGTGCGAGCGCACGATATTCAGGGCGGTCGGAACGTCCCCGAGCATCGTCGACAGGATACGCCATCCAACCATCGGATGGGTCATGATGTGCTCGTACTCCTCCGGTGTCAGTGGCCCCGGCTTGTTCAGCACCGCTTCCCGCACGCCGATCTTGCCGATGTCATGGAGATTTCCCCCGATCTCGATGTCGCGCACCCCGGCCGGATCGAGCTTGAGCTCTCTGGCGATCGCCGCGGAGTACTGGCTCACGCGGACCGAATGTCCGCGCGTATAGGGGTCCTTGACTTCGAGCGCCTCGGAAAACGACTGCAAGGTGCCCAGGAACAGTTGCTCCAGCCGGCGCGCCTTCTCGGCCACCCGCTCCTCGAGCCGCAGCTGATGCTCGCGATTCTCGATCACGAGCCGGCGCTTTTCGAGCGATTGGCGCACGCGCGCGCGGACCTCTTCCAGCGTAAAGGGCTTCGTCAGGTAGTCCATCGCCCCCTGCGCAAGGCAGCTCAACGCGACGTCGATATCCGACACGCCGGTAATGAGCACGACCGCCGTGTCCGGGGAGTGCCGGCGCACGGCCTGCAGCAGTCCGATCCCGTCCATTCCGGGCATCCGGAGGTCGGTCAGCACGATCATCGTCTCGCGCTGCATCAGCATCTCGACGGCCTCGGCCCCGGATGCCGCCTCCGCGCAGTCGAAGCCGTCGCTCTCCATCAGCCGGCGCAGGACCTGGCGCAGCCGGGGCTCATCGTCGACGATGAGGCACGTGCGCGTTACCTTAGTCGCGTCAGTCATCCTTCGATCCCATCATGCCGTCGATGCACGCGTGACAAAAGTCTTCGACACCGATCTCGCCGCGGGGTTTGGAACCCGGGCCATCCACGCGGGACAGCGCCCCGATCCACTGAGCGGCGCGATCATGACGCCCGTGTACTTGACGTCCACGTACGTCCAGGACGCCCTCGGTCAGAACAAGGGATACGAATACGGCCGGGGCACGAACCCCACCCGCGAGGCGCTCGAGCGCAACGTCGCCGCCCTCGAAGGAGGGCGTCACGGATTCGCGTTTGCCAGCGGCATGGGCTGCCTGGACTCGATCCTCAAGCTCTTTCGCTCCGGCGATCATCTGATCTGTGGCGAGAACGTCTACGGGGGAACCGTACGGCTGCTGGACCAAATCTGGTCGCACCTCGGACTCCAAGTAACCTATGTGGATACCCGAGACCCCCAGCGCGTCGACGATGCGCGAACAGATCGAACCGCTGCAATACTGGTTGAGACACCCAGTAACCCCCTTATGCGGATCACGGATCTCGCGGCCGTGGCCGAAATCGCCCGCCGGGGCCGCGCGCTCCTGATCGTCGATAACACCTTCGCAACTCCCTATTTTCAGCGCCCCTTCGAGTCGGGGGCGGACCTGATCTATCATTCGACGACCAAGTACCTTAACGGGCACAGCGACATGCTGGGCGGCATCGCTATCGTCCAGGATGACGCCCTCGCCGACAGGCTCAAGTTCCTGCAGAACGCGGGCGGTGCGGTCCCCGGCGCGTTTGACTGTTGGCTGGCCCTGCGGGGGACCAAAACCCTGCATCTCCGCATGCCCTGCCACGATGCCAACGGGCGCCGCATCGCGACGTTCCTGTCCGAGCGCATGGGCGCCGAGCGGGTGCGCTATCCAGGCCTTGCGACCCACCCTCAGTACGATCTGGCCCGTCGCCAGATGAGCGGATTCGGCGGCATGGTGACCCTCGATCTCGGCACCCGGGAGCGTGCGGCAACCGCTCTCAGCCGTGTACGTGTTTTCGCTCTGGCGGAGTCGCTCGGGGGGGTCGAGAGCCTCATTAGCCATCCGGCTTCCATGACGCACGCCTCCGTCCCCGCTGAACGCCGCGCGGCGCTCGGAATCACGGACGGGCTCGTCCGGCTCTCGTGCGGCGTGGAGGATGCAGACGACCTCCTGGCGGACCTCGACCAGGCGCTTCGCGGATTGTGAAGGTCCTGCTCGTCGGCGGCGGTGCGCGCGAGCATGCGCTCGCCTGCCATCTGCTACAGGACGCCTCCACGGTTGAGCTCGTTGCGGCGCCGGGAAATGCCGGAATTGCCGCCATTGCCCGCTGCCAACCCGTTGCCGCAACGGACATCGATTCGCTTTTGGCGCTGGCCGAGAAGGAGCGCCCCGACTACACCCTCGTCGGGCCCGAGGGAGCCCTCGCACTTGGGATCGTCGACCGTTTTCGTACCGCCGGCATCCCGATTTTTGGGCCCACGCGCGCCGCAGCCCGGATCGAGGCATCCAAGGTTTTCGCCAAGGATGTCCTCCGCGATGCAGGGGTCGCGACGGGGCGAGCCGAGCGACATGTCGATGCCGCTGCCGCGAAAGCGGCCGTCAGGACGCTCGGTGCTCCGGTCGTGATCAAAGCGTCGGGGCTCGCAGCCGGGAAAGGGGTCATCGTCGCCGCAACAATTTCTGATGCCGACACGGCGATCGATGCGATGCTGATCGAATCCCGATTCGGCGACGCCGGCCAGGAGATCCTCGTGGAGGAGTTTCTCGAGGGGGAAGAAGTCTCCGTCTTCGGCATCACGGACGGCACCCGGGTCGTGTCGCTCATTCCGGCGCAGGACCACAAGCGGCTACTCGATGGCGACCGTGGACCCAACACGGGTGGCATGGGGGCGTACGCGCCCTGCCGAGACCAGGCGTTCGCGGACGGCATCGCTGATACGATCATGGCGCCGACGCTCGCCGCAATGCGCGATCGCGGCTGCCCATTCACCGGATTGCTGTACGCGGGACTCATCCTGACGGCCGACGGTCCCAAGGTGATCGAATTCAACTGCCGGTTCGGCGACCCGGAGACCGAGGCGATCCTCCCCGTCACCGGCCCGTCGCTCGCCCCGTTGCTGCATGCCGTGGCCGTCGGGGACCGGCTCCCCGAGCACGTTCCGTCCGCACCACCGCGCGGTTTTGCCGTCACCACGGTGGTGGCTGCGGCCGGCTACCCGGAGCACCCGCGCACTGGCGATCCAATCGTGCTCCCGCCGTCCGAGCCAGCGCTCCACGTCTTCCATGCGGGGACGGCGTTCTCGTCCACGGGTCAGCTCGTCACCGCAGGCGGGCGGGTGCTCGCGATCACTGCGGTCGCCCCCTCCCTCGCCGAGGCGCGGCGCCGCAGCACGGACTATGCGCGTCGCGTGGAATTCGACGGCAAGCAGTACCGCACCGACATCGCGGCGCGTGCGCTCGGCGGAGATGCCCGAGCTTCCTGAAGTCGAAACGATTGCGCGCGATCTCGACGCGGCGCTGCGTGGGGCGACGGTCGTCGATGTTCGCGTGCGGCGGCCCGATGTGCTCCGCGAGATCACGCCGGCCACGCTTCGGAAACGGCTGATCGGAGCGAGGGTGCGCCGCGGCTGGCGGCGTGCCAAGTTCGTGGTCGTGGATTTCTCGACTGACGACCGCCTCGTCGTACAACCGCGCTTCACGGGCGGGCTCCTGATCGACGATGGCCGCCTGAGCGAATCCGATCGGCGGTACTCGACGATGGCGTTCCATCTCGAGGACGGCCGCCAGCTGCACTACAGCGACGTCCGGCGCCTCGGCACGGTGGCACTCATGCGCCCGGCGCGCTTCGATCGGTACATGGGCCGCCTGGGCCCGGAGCCCCTCGAGCCCACTTTTGGGCCGCAGGAGCTGGCCGGGATACTGGGACGATCGCGGCAGGCGGTGAAGAAGGTGATCATGGACCAGACCGCGCTGGCTGGCGTCGGGAACATCTACGCCAACGAGGCGCTCTGGCGCGCGCAGATCGATCCGTCGCGCAGCGCGCAACGCGTCCCCGCGGACCATATACCCGCTCTGTACGAGGGGATCGTCGGGGTTCTCCGAGAGTCGATAAAGCTGCGCGGCACGAGTGCCCGGGATTATCGGGACGCGTTTGGCGAGCGCGGAGGATTCGTTGCGCGGTTGGACGCGTACGGGCGGGCGGGACTCCCCTGCCGCCGGTGTGGCGCCAGGCTCATCGGCACGCACGCCATCGACGGGCGCGCGACCGTCTTCTGCGCGCACTGCCAGAGCTGAGACCCGAGCTCAATGCCTCGCGCCGCCATCTCTCGCGTCAAGCGCCGAGCCGCGAACACGAAGACTCAGCTCGCGGCACTACGCGACACGGTGCGCGCGGGAGCGGCCGACCGTCCCGGCATCTATCGGATGCTCGCCGAGGGTGGGGAGGTTCTCTACGTCGGCAAATCGAAGCGCGTGCGGACGCGCCTGTTGAGTTACTTCCGCTCGGCCTGGCCGGCGGACAAGGGCGCGCGCATCGTACGGGAGGCAAGTGCGATCGAGTGGGAATACTGTCCAAGTGAATTCGCGGCGCTGCTGCGCGAGCTGCACTTGATCAAGCTCTTCCGTCCGCGCTTCAACACGATGCAGAAGCGGGATGCGCGGCACTACGTCTTCGTGAAGCTCACGCGCGCGCCAGCGCCGAAGCTCCTCGCCGTCCGCGGTGCGGGTGGGGAGGGTGGCGTGTACTTCGGGCCTTTTCTTGGGGCGCGCCGAGTGGGTGAGGCGATTCGGGAGCTGAGCGATGCGCTGGGGCTGCGCGACTGTGCGCTCGATACGCGCATGCACTTCTCCGATCAGCCGGAGCTATTTCACGGGCCAGCGTTCGCGCGCACGCCGGGCTGTATTCGCCATGATGTCGGAAAGTGTCTGGGTCCGTGCGTGGGTGCGTGCTCGAGCGTCGACTACGACGCCCGCATCGCGCTCGCGCGGGCATTTCTGGAAGGGCAAACGGACGGGCCGATCCCCACGCTCGAGCGCGAGATGACGGAGGCGGCGGAGCGGCTGGCGTTCGAGCGGGCGGCGGCGTTGCGAGACAAGCTCAGACGGCTCGAGGCGCTGCAGGCACAGTTCGCGCGGCTGCGGTTCGCGGTGGAGACGCTGACCTTTCTGTACTCTGTGCCTGGGTACGACGGTGAGGATCGCGTGTACCTCATACACCGCGGCTGCGTGCGGGCCGATGAGCCAGCGCCGCGTTGCGAGTCCGATCACGAGCGTCTGCGGGCGCTCGTCGGTACGGTGTATGCGGGACCGGAGCGGCGGACGACCGCCGTGCCGGCCCACGAGATCGACGAGCTGCTGCTGCTCTCCTCGTGGTTCAGCCGGTTTCCGGACGAGCTCGAGCGGGCAGATCGGACGGCGGTTGGCGTAGCGTAGCACGCTGACGCCGCGGGCTCGCAATGACGACCATCGGGCGTCATTGCGAGGGCTGAAGGCCCGAAGCAATCCCCCGCCCTGCCTCCCTACTGCTCCGGATCCCCCCACCGCGACACGATCGTCTGCGCGATCCCGAGCTGGTCCAGCACCCGCGCGACCACGAAATCCACCAACTCCGCCACCGTCGTCGGACGGTGATAGAACCCCGGCGCCGCCGGCAACACCACCGCCCCCGCCCGCGCCACACGCAGCATGTTCTGCAGGTGGATCGCGCTGAGCGGCGTCTCGCGCGGCACCAGAATGAGCGGGCGCCGCTCCTTGAGCGTGACGTCCGCCGCACGCTCGATCAAGGACCGCGACGTCCCCGCCGCGATCGCCGCCAACGTCCCCATCGAGCACGGACACACCACCATCCCGCGACTCGGCACCGACCCCGACGCCGGACGCGCACCACGGTCCCCATCGTCGTACACCGTCACACACGCATCCCACCCGCGCGCGCCAACCGCGTCGCGCAACGCCGCGGGCGTGCCGATATCGGTCTCGGTCTCCAGCAGCCGGTACCCGTGCGCGGAGATGATGAGCGCGACCGGCTGCCGCGCCTCGACAAGCAGCTGCAGCAGCCGCACGGCGTACGGTGCCCCCGACGCGCCCGTGATCCCCACCACGAGGGGCGCGTCCAGCACCGTGCGAGCGGCTGGGCTCATCGGGCCAATCGCGCCGCGAGCACAAAACCGAAGAACACGATGCTGATCACCCCGTTCATCGTGAAGAACGCCGCATCGAGACGCGAGAGATCGGTCGGGTGCACCAGCGTGTGCTCGTACAATAGGAGGGCGGCGGTCACGGCCACCCCGAGCGCATAGATCCACCCCGCACCGGCCGCGACACCCGCGACCGCCAGCGCGGTGACCGCAACGACGTGCAGCACGCGCGCCAACCGGATCGCGCGCGCCTCGCCCAACGCAGCCGGCATCGAGTGCAGCCGCGCCTCCCTGTCGAAGGCTGCGTCCTGCAGCGCATACAGGATGTCGAATCCGCCGCTCCACGCCGCCACGCCGACCGCAAGCGCGACGAGCATCCACCACGGCTCGCTCCAGCGCCCCGCAATGGCCAGATACCCACCCACCGGAGCAATCGCGAGCCCCACGCCCAGCACGAGGTGCGACCACCGCGTGAACCGCTTCGTGTAGCTGTAGAAGAAGATCCACGCGAGCGCGATCGGAGCCAGCGCGCCGCAGAGCGGAGCCAGCCACCACGCGGCTCCCAGGAACACGATCGACGCGATGCCCACCGCGAGCCGCGCCTCCCACAGCGGGAGGACACCGCGCGGGAGCTCCCGCCCCGCCGTCCGCGGATTCCGCGCGTCATACTCGCGGTCCACGATCCGGTTGAACCCCATCGCCGCGAACCGCGCCGCCGTGAACGCGATGACGACCCCCGCGAGCGCAGACGGCGTGATCGGCGCTACGGCCGTCGCCCACGTCGCCCCCACCAGCGCAAAGGGAAGGAGAAAGACGGTGTGCGGGAGCTTGACGAGATTGACGTACGCGACCCAGCGTGAACGCCGCGCGCTGACGATCGTCTGCCCATCCCGCGCCGTCACGCGCCCTCCCCCTCGGCGCCCCGCATGCGCGCACCCAACCCCAGCGCCGGCCAGATCGCATCCACCCGCGCGCGCGTTGCCGCGTCCATCTCGATCACCGCCGGCCACTGCCGCTCAAACCCTTCCTCCGGCCACTTCCGCGTCGCGTCGATCCCCATCTTCGACCCATACGTAAATGCGCGACTCGAATGGTCCAGCACATCGATCGGACCCATCGTGAATCGCACATCCCGCTGCGGATCGATGTGGTTGAGCGCCACCCACCAGGCCTCCTGGGGATTGCGCACGTTCACATCCTTGTCGACCACCACGAGCACCTTGGCCAGCGACATCAGCCCCTGCCCCCAGAGCGCGTGCATCACCTTGTCCGCATGCCCCGGAAACGCCTTATCGATCGAAACGAACACGAGGTTGTGAAAGATCCCCTCGGCCGGCATGTG
>PLLD01000179.1 GCA_003141205.1 Gemmatimonadota bacterium | reverse complement strand
CGCCCAGGATCATGGCGCCGATGTTCTCCGCCGCGGTCGACTCGAACAGATCGGCCCCGCGTCCGGCACAGGCACCGACGTTGTCGCCGACCAGGTCGGCGATGACCGCCGGATTGCGCGGGTCATCCTCGGGAATCCCCGCCTCGACCTTGCCGACGAGATCCGCGCCGACATCGGCCGCCTTGGTATAGATCCCGCCGCCCAGCTGCGCGAAGAGCGCGACGAACGACGCGCCGAAGGCGTAGCCGACGATGAGGAACGGGATCCTCGGCGCCCAATCGGCCGGAGTCATCGTGCCCGGCGTCAGCATCGTGAGGACCGCGAACAAGCCTCCGACGCCGAGCAACGACATCGCGACGACGAAAAGGCCCGCGACCGCCCCACCGCGCAGCGCCACCTGGAGCGCACCGTTCAGCGAGCTGAGGGCGGCGGCGGCGACCCGGATATTGGCGCGGATCGATACCCACATGCCGACGTATCCCGCGATCCCCGAGCTCAGGGCGCCCAGGACGAACGACACGGTCAGGTAGAGGGCGAGGGTTCGCGGATCGCTGACAGGATCCGCGTGATTCGGCGCCCGGAGATAGGCGTATCCGACGTAGATCACCGCGGCCACGACCACCGCGAGCACCGTGATCGTTCGGTATTGCCGGGCCAGAAACGCCTCGGCGCCCTGCTGGATCGCGTCGGAGATCCGTTGCATCTCCGGCTTGCCCCGCTGCTGCGCGAGAACCCAGCGCGCCAGCCCGAGCGCAAAGATGAGGGCGAATACGCTGACGCCCACAATGAGTACGAGCAACGATGACTGCGTAGCGTGCATTCTGCGGAAGTTGGAGGACCGAATGTGGTCGCAGGCCAGGGCGCACAAAGGGCGCCGGCGGTCGACCGTCATGGATCGATCCGCCACCTGCGTGCGCCGGCGGGCGGGACAAACCGCGCACACAGGGAACCGCCAGAGCAGGGGGAAAGTAAAGGCGCGCCGGAGTGTTGGCTAGGTCGCGTGGGGGGCTAGAAATCCCATTCGAGCGGGACCGTATCCGTCACAGCCGTGCCGTCCACGCGTGTCGCCGGATGAAAGCGAATCTGCGCCAGCTCCGCCATGAGCGTGCGATTGTAGCCGCCGTCGCGCGTATGCGTGGCCGACAGAATGCGAGCTCGCCCGAGGGAATCGACTTCGAAGACGACCTTGAGCTGGAAGGGGCGCACGCTGGCGGGCGCATCCACTCCGATGAGGAGGTTGTTGGCGATGCGCGCGCCGCGCTTCGCTGGCGGCGTCCCCGCCCCCCCACGGGTGCCGTCCCCGCTACCGTCGCCGGTGCCCTTCCCTTGACCGTCACCGCCGACACCGCTCGCTCCTGCCCCACCTCCTGGCGGGACCGCGGACTCCTCACGCGTCGGTGGGCCGGGCGACGGGGACTCGGGCGGTGCGGAAGCAACGACGGCCGCGGGTACGGCGATCGCCCGGCTGGCCGCGGGCACAGTTACAGTGCGCGTCGCCGACTGTCCGCGCGGACGGCCGGACGCACCCGGCGCTGCCTCCATCGCGAGATAGCGCAGCCGCTCCTCGGGCGACGCCCGGCCGAGGACCGCCCAGCCCCGCTCGAAGACGGGAGGCGGGCGTCGCGGAACGACCCACAATACCAGCACCGCGCACGCGTGGACGGCGAGCGCCGCCGCCACGCTCCAGCGCGCGGACCTCCCATCCCGTCCGACCGTGCTACTTCGTGTCCTTCGGCGGGATGCCGATCACCTTCACTCCCGCCCCACGCGCCGCGTCCATCGCCCAGATGACGTCCTGGAACTTCACGGTGCTGTCGCCCTTGATGAAGATGACCTTGTCCGGCCGGGGATCGTAGATCTCGTGCAGTCGCGCCGGGAGGTTGTCCTTCGTCACGGATTCCTTGTTGATCGCGAAGGCATTGTGTGGCAAGATCTCGAGCACGATCTGTTGGTTGTTCGGAGTCGCGGTGACGACCGGCGTCGGATCCGGCAGGTTGATGTCGATCGTCTTCCGTCCCTGCGGCACGATGATCATGAAGATGATCAGCAGCACGAGGAGGACGTCGATCATGGGCGTCACATTGGGCTCATTGGTCAGCCCCCCGCCTCCGCCAGACATCGCCATTAGTGGGGCCCTCCCGCCGGCGGCGTCGGTGTCGCGGGCGCTGCCGGGGCCACGGGCGCTCCAGCCGCGTCGGGCGTGGCAGGAGCAGCGACGGGCACCAACCCGGCGGGTGTATCGCCAGGGACCGTCGACTTCGTCCCCGGCGCCTGGTCGGCGATCATCCCGGTGACGCGCACGCCATTCTTTCCGGCGACATCGACGGCATTGAGAACCTTGCCGTAGTCGAGATTGTGGTCCGCCTTGAGGTAGAGAATCTTGTCCTCGGTGCGGGCGTCGTAGATCTGCTTGAGTCGAGCCGCCAGATCGTCATTGTGAATCGGCTGCTTGTTCAGGTAGTACTGTCCGGCGGCGTCGATCCCGAGGACCTGATCGCCATCCTCCTCGGGGTGCGCCTTGAGATTCGTCCCTTTCGGCGGCTGCGCGTTGAACCCCGCGTTGAGCGCCGGGACGACGAGCATGAAGATGATGAGCAGCACCAACATGACGTCGATCATCGGCGTCACGTTCGGCTCGGCTTTGACGCCGCCGCCGGCAGAGATGGACACGGCCATGAGACGGTCCTCCTGAGGGGTCGGCTACTGCGAGATCGGGGCGTTGCCCGCGGCCGCGGTCGTATTGAACTCGCGGGTGAAGCGCGAGCGACCGAATTCGCCCGAGACCGCCTTGATCAGGAAGTCGATCATCTCCTTCGACGAATAGGTCATCTCCGCCGTGAGGTTGTCGATCTTCGTCGAGAAATAGTTGTACGCCCACACCGCCGGAATCGCGACCATGAGTCCGAACGCGGTCGTGATCAGCGCCTCGGCCACACCCGCCGAGATCGCGCCGATGCCGGCGCCCATCGATGCGGCCATCCCCTGGAAGGCGTTCACGATTCCCATCGTGGTACCGAGCAGTCCGACGAACGGGGCCGTCGCACCAACGGTCGCCAGCACGCCGAGACCGCGCTTGAGCAGCACGATGTTCATGAGCATCTCGCGCTCCACCGCCCGTTCCGCGGAGTTGATATCCGCGACCGTGACGCTCCCGTCCTGAATCAATGGCTTGATCTCGCCCAGCGCGCCGCCGAGCACGCGCGCGACGTGCGACGCCTTGTACGTCTCGGCGAGCCGGATCGCCTCACCGAGATTGTCCTCCTCGAGGAACTGGGAGAACTCGGGCGCGAATTTCCGCGTTTCCTTCTGGGCGGCGCGCAGCGACCACCATTTCCCGATCATGATCGAGAGCGAGTAGATCGACATCACCGCGAGGACCACGACGATCCCCTTGGCGAAATACCCCATCGAACTGAAGAGATCGATCAGCGACAGATTCATGACCGCAGTCCCCGGTGAAGTGAAAGCGACGCGCTACTTGGTGATCGCAAATGAGAACGGCTGCTGCACGAGCTCCTTGACCTTGTGGCCGCCGACCTCGGCGGGATAGAAGCGCATGCGTGGCAACGCCTCCTTGACCGACGATCCGAACAGGTCATGGCTCGCTTTAATGATCTTGAAGGTCGACATGTCGGCGCGCCCCGTCGTATCGATCACGAATTGGGCGAGCACCTCACCCTCGATCCCGGCCGAGTGGAGCATCTCCGGATACCGCGGCGGGACATTACCCGGCACCGGACCGGCCTGCTTTTCCACCTGGAAATCGAAGTACGGCTGGTCCGTGTTGACCGGCCCGGTGCCGCCGACGGCTCCGTGCGAGTTCCCCCCGACGGCGCCCTTGCCGGTGAAGTCGGCCTCATCCGTCACCTTCTTGGTCAGATCGACATCCGGAATGACATCGGGGATGTTGACGGGGGCGGTCAGCACCTGAAAGCCTTTCGGAGGAGGCGGCGCCACCACGGCCTGCGGCGGAGGCGGCTGCGGCTTCGGAGGCGGCGGTGCTTCCGTCTTCTTCATCTCCGTGAACTCGATCTTCTCGACCTTCTCCTTTTCCGCGTGAATCGCCGCGTGCGCCGTGGCGTAGGCCACGAGCGAGATGATGATGACGTGCGCGACCACGCTGCCGGCGGCACCACCCGGACTACGCTGCGGCTTGGACTTCGACTCCAACAGCGTATTGAACATTGCGCTCCCGGAATCCAGTGGCGGGACTCTCACCGCCGCGCTCGTCTGCGACCGTCGGCCCCGGATGTCTCACCGACAACTTAGAAGGAAACAGTTAGCAGGAAATGGGCCCGACATTAAGAATTGCTTAATTCTGGGGCCTTCGGGATCGCATCGGCGCGCGGCAGGGTCACGGTGAAGAGACTGCCGCGCCCAAGCCGCGAGGTGACCGCGATCGTGCCGCCATGGGCCTGGGCGATCCATTGGCTGATCGCGAGTCCGAGTCCGAATCCGCGTCCCGCGCGCTCCGCGCCGCGCGATCGGGCCTGGTCCGCGCGCCAGAACCGCTCGAAGATGTGCGCGAGGTCGCCGCTCGAAATCCCCATCCCCGAGTCCTTTACGCTGAACGCGACGACATCCGCGCGTGCGTGCAGCGCGATCTCGATCTGTCCGCCCCGCGATGTGTACTTGATGGCGTTGATGACCAGATTCATGAACAGCTGTCGCACCCAGCGGGGGTCGCCGAGGATCGTGGCATCGTCCAGCACGGGCAGCGAGACGACGATCCCCCCGTCCTCGCCGAGGATCAGGGCGGTCTCGCAGACCTCCCGCACGATCGGCTCGAGCGCGACCGGCTCGCGGAGAATGTCGAATCGCCCCTCATCCGCCCGGGCGAGGGTCAGGAGCGAATCGACGAGGTCGGTCATTCGGCGCGTCTCCGCCAGCGCCTCCTCGAGCGCGACCAGCTGATCCGTGGATTCGGTGGGCGCGCGGAGCGCCCGCTCGAGGTCGGCCCGGAGCACGGCGAGAGGAGTCTTCAGCTCGTGACTCGCATCGGCCGTGAACCGGCGCAGTCCGCCGAAGGATGTTTCGAGCCGGCCGATCATCGCGTTGAGGGTCGCGCCGAGGCGCACGAGCTCGTCGCCAGCCCCCGCGAGGGCCAGGCGGCGGTGCAGGCTGCGGCCGTCGGTGATGGCCTCGACTTCATTGATGAGCGTATCCAGCGGGCGGAAGGCCCGCCCCGAAATGCCATAGGCGGCCACGACGGAGAGCACGAGGATGATGGGCGCCACGAGGCCGACCGTCGCCATGACGTCCTGGCCGGCGAGATCGCGCGAGCCGACTTCCACGCCCGCGACCACCCGCGTGATGGCGCTCGTTCGTGGCTGCTCGGATCGCACGACCACGAGAAGGTTCCGATCCGTGAGACTGGCGAGCTGCGGCGGCGATTCCGCGGGCAGCCGCGCGCCCAGCTGACTCAGCGCGACCTGGTCGTCGGTGCCGAGCTGGCGCACGGCGAAGGAGTTGTAGAGCGTGCGGCCGGTCGAATCGAGGACGATGATATAGTCGGGAAGTCCCTCGAGGAGCGTGCGGAGCCGGGGCGTCACGATCGCGCCAACCAGCCGGTCCGTCGTCGCCGTGACGGGATCGCCGGCCGCGGCGGTCTGGTCGATGATGCGGAGCGCGAGATCGGCGTCCGCCGCGGCCCGGCGTTCAAGATCGTGCTCGTCCTCGCTGCGGTGCGCGAGATACAGGACGCCGCCGAAGGCCGCGACGGTGATCACGAGCGTCGCGGCGTACGCCGCGGTCAGCTGCGCGCGGATGCTCGCCATGGCCCGGTCCTCCGCACTGCTCGCCCTAGCTCTTGACCACGTACCCGACGCCGCGCACCGTCCCGATCAGCTTCTGGGCGTGGCCGGCGTCGACTTTCTTGCGCAGATGATTGATCACGACATCGACGATGTTCGTGCCGGGGTCGAAATGATACCCCCACGCGTATTCGGTGATGAGTGTCCGGCTCATGACCTGGCCGGCGTGGCGCATGAGATATTCGAGGACCATGTATTCCTTCGCCGTCAGATCGATCGGGCTCGTATCGCGCCGAACCTCGCGCGTGTCGCGGTCGAGCGTGAGGTCGGCCACGCGCAGGAGCGGGGACGCGATCGCGCGCGGCCGGCGGGAGAGCGCTTCCACGCGGGCGAGCAGCTCTTCGAAGGCGAAGGGCTTGGTCACGTAGTCGTCCGCGCCGGCGCGGAGCGTCTGGACCTTGGCGTCGACCGCATCCTGCGCGGTCAGCACGAGGACCGGACGCTCGAATCCGCGACCCCGCAGCGACCGCAGGATGTCGAGCCCGGACTTTTTCGGAAGGCGCATGTCGAGGATGATCAGGTCGTACGCGCCGGTGGCCGCCAGGCGCTCCCCCTCGTCTCCATCGGTGGCGAGGTCGACGCCCCACCGCTGTTCCTCCAGTCCGTGCTTGATGAACTGGCCGACGGTCGGATCATCCTCGATCACGAGAAGCTTCATTGTGCGGGGGAAATCTACGGTCGGCGACGCTCCAGAGACCGAGGGGAGACCCCGCTAGCGGGCGTTCGCGGCGCGCGGGCGCGCGAACCCATACTCGCGAATCTTCCGGTACAGCGTCTTCGACGAGATCCCGAGCTGCTCGGCCGCGCGCCCCTGATGCCAGCTGGTGCGCGCCAGTACCAACTGGATGTGCCGCCGCTCGAGCTCCGCGAGAGACACCGGACGCACCTCGGGGTCCTCCGCGCTCCCCGACCGCGCCGGTCCGCCGAGCGGAAGATCGGAGCCCGTGACGATCGTGCCGGGGGGCGTCAGCAACACGATGCGCTCGATGACGTTGCGGAGCTCCCGGACGTTGCCCGGCCAGCGATACGCCTTGAGCGCCGCGAATGCGTCGTCCGTCAACGTCGGTGCGGCCACGCCGCCAAACAGTCGCAGGAAATGCTCGGCTAAGAGCGGGATGTCGTCGACGCGACCCTGTAGCGGGGGCAGCGCGATCGTCACGGTGGCGATGCGGTGGAGAAAATCGCTGCGTATCGTGCGATCGGCGACGGGGGCCGTGAGATCGTGCCGCGTCGCCGCAATGACGCGCACGTCGAAATCGACCGCGTGGGTGCCCCCGACACGCATGAAGCTGCGCGTCTCGATCGCTTTGAGCAGCTTCCCTTCCGTCTTCACGTCGAGGTCCGCCACCTCATCCAGGAAGAGCGTCCCTCCCGCAGCGAGCTCGACGAGGCCGGAGGCGCGTGCGGCCGCGCCGGCGAACGCTCCCTTTTCGTGGCCGAACAGATCCTGCTCCATGCCGGGCCCCGCGATCGCCGCGCAATCGACATCGACGAAGGAGCTCTGGGTCCCGCCCCCGCGACCGGACAGGCGATGGATCAGTCGCGCGAACAACTCCTTCCCCGTCCCGGATTCGCCCGTGATGAGAACGGGGGCGTCGCTCGGCGCCGCCCGCTCCGCGATACCGAGGATTTCCCGCATGATCGGCGTCTGGCCGATCACCTCGGGCTCGCTCCGTGCGCGGTCCAGTCGCCGATGCAGCACCGCGTTCTCGTGCGCCAGCCGCCCCTTCTCCCAGGCCCGCCGGACGAGCGCGTCGATCTCCGCCATCCGATACGGCTTCGACAGGTAGTCGTACGCTCCGAGCCGGATCGCCGTGATCGCCGTCTCGATCGTGCCATTCCCGGTGATGATGATGACCTGCGGGGGCGCCGGCTCCTCCTGCAGATGCCGCAAGACCTCGAGGCCATCCATCTCGGGCATCGAGATGTCGAGCAGCGCGACGTCGCACGGCGTGTGCCGGATCGCATCGAGCGCGGCGCGGCCGTCGTGCACGACGATAACGGAGTGCCCGCGACTCACGAGAAACTGCTCGAGGACCGTGGCCAGCATCGTTTCGTCCTCGGCGAGAACGATCCGGATGCGCGCGGGCTCTTTCACGCCGCCTCCGGCAGAACGATGCGAAACACGCTGCCCTGACCGACCGTGCTCTCGACTTCCATGCGTCCCCCGTGATCGGCCACGATCCCGTCGCAGATCGACAGTCCGAGGCCGGTTCCCTGCCCCGCCGGTTTGGTCGTGAAGAAGGGCTCGAAGATCCGGCCGAGATCCCCGCGCGGAATCCCGACCCCCTCGTCGACCACTTCGATGCGGACGACACCCGCCTCGCCGCGCGTGCGCACCGCAATGCCGCCGCCGGCGCGGGTGGCGTCCGCGGCGTTCAGCAGCAGCGCCATGACGACCTGCACGAGCCGGTCGGCATTCGCCTCGACCGCCAATCCCTGCGCCATATCCCGCGTCACCGTCGACCGGCGAAACCGCTCGTGGTGCTGGAGGAGGAAGAGCGTCTGGTCGACGATGCGGTTCGGGTCGATACGTGTCTTCTCGGCGCCGCGGACCCGGGCGAAATCGAGCAGCCCGTCGACGATACGCTTGCACCGGTGTACCTCGGACTCGATCAACGCCAGATACTCGTCGTGGTGCGGCCGCGGCGATGCCACCAGCGCCCCGGCGGCGATGCCGGGTGATCCCGCTGCGGGCGCGTGTGCGTCGGTGAGGCTCTCCGCGCACGCGGCGATCGTCGCCAGCGGATTGTTCAGCTCGTG